>JBLWQS010000445.1:0-838 GCA_048452705.1 Acidimicrobiia bacterium | reverse complement strand
ACGTCTCGAACGGACCAACCGAAGCAGCCAACAACCTCATCAAACGCGTCAAACGGGTCGCGTTCGGGTTCCGACGGTTCCGCAACTACCGGATCCGCACGCTGCT
Source organism: Acidimicrobiia bacterium (assembly GCA_048452705.1). Classification (GTDB taxonomy): domain Bacteria; phylum Actinomycetota; class Acidimicrobiia; order Spongiisociales; family UBA5794; genus JAHEEL01. The sequence goes on along the minus strand of JBLWQS010000445.1, from coordinate 732 downwards.
CTACGCCGGGAAACCCAACTGGGACCTACTCGCCACCATCACACCCCGCTGAAATCCGAAGTGCCGGATTGGCAGTGTTGACCGGCGCGTCCGGCAGCGCTCGGGGACGCTCTCGAGCGACTCGAACAACTCCTCCTAGCGAAAGCACCAGCGGACGAACAGAAGCCCCGAGTGTCAACCCGGAGCTTCTTATCGTTGTGAACCGAGACGGACGCTCAGTCTTCGATCACGAACGTCAACTTCATGTCGACCCGGAAGTGTTTGATCGTTCCGTCTTCGGCGAGGACGACCTTCTGTTCCGAGATCCAGGCTCCTCGAACGTTGTCGATGGTTTTCTGAGCCTTGGAGATGCCCTTCCGGATAGCGTCTTCGAAGCTACCCGGGGATGTGGAGGTGATCTCAACTACCTTCGCGATCGACACGTACGTGCTCCTCTCGTTGCTGCTTCCGAGTAGTTTACCGCACTTGTAAATCGAACATATGTTCGATAGTGTGGTCTGCCCCGAAGAGCGATATGAGACACGAGACATGAGACACGAACAGGCCCCAGTACCCAGTACCCAGTACTCAGCACTCAGTACGGGTGCCTCGGATACCGACTACGGACTACCGGCTACCGACTACGACGCCGGAGGCGGCAGAGGTGGCCAAAGTCTTCGACCGGAACTGTTTGACCCCTCCCGTCAGCGCCTGGGGGCGCTGCCACCCTCCCCTGAGGAGAGGGAAGAGGTA
>JBLWQS010000444.1:0-997 GCA_048452705.1 Acidimicrobiia bacterium | reverse complement strand
GACTACATGGCGTCGATGATGGTTCCTGCTGCCGACCACGGATCGATCTCACGAGCAGCGACGCGGTTGAGGAGATCGACACCACCCGTATCGAGAGAGGCTCTTCTGCGCAGACCGGACCGAACCGCAGCCTCGATCTCCCGGGAGGCTCGCTCTCTTCGACGGATCTGAAGATCCTCGGTCTCAGCAAGGTGACGACGGTGGTCGAGGATCGCAGCCCACAGATCGTCGAGTCCCGTTCCGTCCGTTGCGATGGTCGGCACGATCGGAGGTCTCCACCTTCGGTCCGGTCCAACGTCGAGCATGCGAAGCAGCTCGGTCACGGTCTCGTCGACATCCGGTCGGTCGGCTTTGTTCACGACGAACACGTCACCGATCTCGAGAAGGCCCGCTTTGGCGGCCTGGATCGAATCACCCCAGCCGGGGTTGACGGCGACGACCACGGTGTCGGCCGACGATGCCACGTCGATCTCGGCCTGCCCGACGCCAACGGTCTCGATCAGCACTTCTGAGAATCCGATCCCGTCGAGGAGGGCGACGACACGCGGCGTGGAGTCGGCGAGGCCACCGAGGTGGCCACGATTCGCCATCGAACGGATGTAGATGCGCGGGTCGTCGGTGTGGCGCTGCATGCGGATCCTGTCCCCGAGGACGGCACCTCCGCTGAAAGGACTCGACGGGTCGACAGCCACGACCGCGACATTCCCTTGATCGGCGGCGAGCCCAACGAGACCGTCGACCAGGGTCGACTTTCCTGCGCCGGGTGCCCCCGTGATGCCGGTCACCCACGCTTCGCCTCCAGCCGGGTAGAGCGCGGCAAGCGCCTCTCTCCCCTCATCGGTGTCGTCCTCAACGCGGCTGACCAGCCGGGCAAGAGATCGACGATCCCCGTCGAGCGCACGTTGGATGAGTGTCACCCCGACAGGATACGGCAGCGGAAAGCAGACAACAGACAACAGACAACAGACAACAGACAACAGACAACAGACAACAGACA
>JBLWQS010000443.1:0-1169 GCA_048452705.1 Acidimicrobiia bacterium | reverse complement strand
CATGATGTTCTCGAGCACCGTCATATGGGCGAACAGTTCGATGTTCTGGAACGTGCGGGCAACTCCGAGCTCGGCGATGCGATCTGGCCTCTTGCCCAGAATGTCTTGATCCTTCCACCGGATCGAACCCTCCTGCGGCTTGTACAAACCGTTGAGGCAATTGAAGATGGAAGTCTTGCCTGCGCCGTTCGGCCCGATGATGGCGAAGAGCTCCCCATCATCGACGTGAAAGCTGACACCGTCGAGCGCCTTGAGGCCCTTGAAGGCGAGTCCCACGTCCTTGAATTCGACAAGATGTCCGTAGTCGCCGCGCTGAGCCTCATGATCGAACTGGAGAGCGGTCCTGCGTGCCGTCATGACAGCCACCGCTTCCGTCGCTTGTAGTGCTTCACGTCACGGAACGACTTCCGCTCCCCTTCACCGTGGAGTCCGAGGTAGAACTCCTTCACGTCCTCGTCACCGAGGAGCTTCTGCGGATCCCCATCCATCACGATCTTCCCGGTCTCCATGATGTAGCCGTAGTTCGCGATCGACAGTGCCATGTTGGCGTTCTGCTCGATCAGGAGGACCGACACGCCCTGGGCATTGATATCCACGATGATGTCGCGAATCTGCTGAACGAGCATCGGCGCGAGTCCGAGCGTCGGCTCATCGAGGATGAGCAACTTCGGATCGGCCATGAGCGCACGGCCGATGGCAAGCATCTGCTGCTCACCGCCCGACAGATACCCCGCGGTGTCCTTCCGGCGACCCTGTAGCACGGGAAAGAGCTCCATCACCCGCTCGTGAGCCGCCGCCACTGAAGCGCGGCTCGAGTTGGTGAACGCACCGGCCCGAAGGTTGTCGTCGACGCTCATCTCGGCGAAGATCCGCCGCCCTTCGAGCACCTGCGACATTCCCAACCGGACAATCGCCGACGGATCCTTGCCGTCGATACGATCGCCGGCGAAGGTGACGGATCCCTTCGTGATGTCGCCTGAATGGACGTCGAGGATGCCCGTAATGGCGCGCAGCGCCGTCGTCTTGCCTGCACCGTTCGCGCCCAGCAGGGCGATGATCTCCCCGTCCGGCACGGACAGCGACAAGCCACGCAGCACGAGGACGACGTCGTTGTAAACGACCTCCAGGTTGGCGACTTCGAGCATCCGTTCCCTTACCTTCGTTTCTTG
>JBLWQS010000442.1:0-1311 GCA_048452705.1 Acidimicrobiia bacterium | reverse complement strand
TGACCTTGGATCGGATCCTGCCGATGTCCGGAATCGGGTGATACTTGTGATCCCTCTCCGGTGCGTAGTAGGGCGGATTGAATCCGACGGTGGCGATATTGGAGAAATCCAACTTCGCCGCCGCCCGCACAAGATCGGGGAGGAACGACACGGGTACATCGGTGACGACGTACGACTCGATGGCGTCGGCGATCGCAGGGAATGATCGGAGCAGCGTGAGTGGATCTGCATCTGCGGCCACCGCTCGCAACAGGCAGCGCTGGCGCGTCATCCGGGCGTAGTCGGACGAGCCCTTGCGGGCCCGAGCATACGCCAACGCCTCGGTTCCGGAGAGGTGGTTCATCCCAGGCTCAACGTCGACGGTCGCCCACTCCTCACCTTCGGTGGGTGGAGACACTTCGGCCTCAAGAGCCTCCTTGACGTACACGTCGACACCGTCCACAGCCTCGACGAGGGCGACAAACGCCTGCATGTCGACGAGCACGTAGTAGTCGATGTGGAGTCCGATCATGTGCTCGACGACCTCACGGAGGGCCGCCATCCCCGGGTCGACCTCGTTGGGGAATGACCGTGTCCACTTGCGTGTGTACGGGTAGAGAGCGTTGATCTGCTCCGGGAAGCAGTTGCAAGGGACGAACGCCGGTTCGTCGGGAACGCCGTCACCGTCGATATCCGTCCACGTCGCCGGATCGCTCTCAGGGGCGAGGCGCCGCTCGAGATCTGCAAACGCGGTTTCGAACCGTTTCGGCATCGGGATCTGACCCATGTTCCTCGGAATCCCGAAGAGAGCAGCCTCTCCGCTGTCGAGATCGATGGTCGCAACCATGATCGTGTCGGTTCGTAAGCCTCCTCTCCCCGGGCCTGCATCCCCGCCGGCCAGCAGGAAGGTGAGTCGCCCTGGATCCACACGATCTTCGAACGGGAGGAAAGGCGCAACCGGTCCTCCGGAAACGATGTCGGGACGGGCTTTGATCGCGTCGGGATCGCCAATGCTCGGCCGGAAGATCATGTTCTTCCCGGGAGGAGCCTCGGTTGTTGTAGAGGTGATTGCAGGCACCGTCGACGTCGTTTCCACCGTCAGGGGATCGGGCACGATGTCCGCTTCCGGCGAGGGTGGAGCGAGCGTGACCGGTGTCACGTTGGTCGCATCAGCCGAGACGAAGACTCGGTCGATCAAGAGTGTGCCACGGACTCCATACGCTCCGGCGACGACGTGAGGAACCATGACGATGCCGACGGCCACGACGAGAAGCACCACAGACCACGCACCGGTGCGACCGCCGCCCGGCAACCGGTAGGCGTCGATGACGG
>JBLWQS010000441.1:0-1358 GCA_048452705.1 Acidimicrobiia bacterium | reverse complement strand
CTCTCCGAGAATCCGACCATGGCAGGGATCGCGCCGTGGGTCCCGGACTCCGGTGAGGGACGCTGGACCGTGTTCGAAGCGATCGATCTCGACGTCCCCGCCCCGGTGATTACCCTGTCCCTCATGCGTCGGATCGGATCCCGAGACGAGGTCGACTACGCGGATCGGCTGCTCTCGGCGATGCGCAATCAGTTCGGCGGACATGCCGTCAAGCAGGAGTCCTGATAATGACCGAGGTCGATCGTCACGTCTTCGTCATCTTCGGCGGGACGGGTGACCTGGCACGCCGCAAATTGATCCCTTCGCTCTACCGTCTGATCACGGAGAACGGCATCGCCGACCAGTGCATCCTGCTGGGCGTCGCACCGAGCGAGCTCGACGACGATGCCTACCGAACATGGGCTCGCGCGGCTCTGAAGGAGACAGGTCTCGACGACGACGATCTCGAAGCGTGGTGCGACGACAACGTCTTCTACCAAACGCTCGATCGGGACCCAGATTCGTACGAACGCCTGCGCCATCGCATCGAAGCGATCGAAGCGGACCGCGATCTCCCGGGGAATCGAGCGTTCTACCTGGCGCTCCCCCCTTCCGTCTTCCCTGCCGCCATCACGGGTCTCGGGGAAGCCGGGCTGAACGAGAGTCCTGGATGGACCCGCCTCGTGATCGAGAAGCCGATCGGTACCGATCTGGAGTCCGCGCGCGAGCTGAATTCGTTGGTGCACGAGTTCTTCGACGAGGCCCAGGTCTACCGGATCGATCACTACCTGGGCAAAGAGACCGTGCAGAACCTCCTGGCGTTCCGGTTCGCGAACCCCATGTTCGAGAGTGTGTGGAACCGAGATCGCGTCGAGTCCGTCGAGATCACCGTCGCTGAAGACCTCGGGATCGGGACGCGGGCCGGCTACTACGAAACGGCCGGTGCCCTCCGGGACATGGTGCAGAACCACCTCACCCAGGTGTTGGCCCTCGTGGCCATGGAGCCGCCGATCTCGTTCGACGCTGAGCAGATCCGCAGCGAGAAAGTCAAGGTGGTCGAAGCCATCGCACCGATCCGACGGGAGAACGTCGTCTTCGGTCAATACGACGCCGGGTCCATCGACGGCGTGGCCGTACCCGGCTATCGCGACGAGGACGACGTCGCTGTCGACTCGCGGACACCGACGTTCGTCGGGCTCAAACTCGAAGTCGATACGTGGCGATGGAGTGGTGTGCCTTTCTACCTCCGGACCGGAAAGCGACTCCCGAAGCGACTCACTCAGATCGCCGTCACCTTCCAACGCTCGCCGCTGTGCATCTTCCACGGACATCGAGACTCGTGCGTCATGAATCCGAACGTTCTCTTGATCACCCTGCAG
>JBLWQS010000440.1:0-1399 GCA_048452705.1 Acidimicrobiia bacterium | reverse complement strand
CCGCCGTAGTCGTTGTACACGCCGGAGAGAACCTTGATGAGTGTCGACTTGCCGGCACCGTTGGCACCGAGTATCGCCGTCACCTTGCCGGGCTCGAGTTCGAGATTGATCCCCTTCAGCACCTCGTTGGCGCCGAACGACATCGTGATGTCTCGCATCTCGATCGCGGTGGTCATGTGTGGCTCTCTCCAGCTTTCTCTTGACGTCGCTCGCTTAGAACTCGACTGCCGGGATCCAGTCGGCGGACTGGACTTCAACCAGGTTCAGCTCAGGCATCGCGGAACGCAACTCCACCATGTTGGTGATTGCGTTGTCGACCAGGAACGCCTGGGTAATGAGGACACCCGGGAAGTCGACTGAACGGTCAACCTGCTGGCCTGCCAGCTCGAGGATCATGGTGCGCATGACAGCGGCACCGATCGCGTTCGGGTCTGTGCCCGCTGTTGCCTTCCACGGGCTGCCTTCAGCCGTCATGATTTCGATGTCGGCATTCGAGATGTCGATGCCGTAGGCCCAGGTTGTCTCCGAAAGGCCGTTGTCGTTAATCGCGGAAACGGTGCCCTTGGTCAGCTCGTCGTACGGAGCGAAGATCGCACGCACGTCCGGGTTGGCCTTGAGCGCTGCGTCGACGAGTTGGGCGTTGTCGGTTGCGACGGCGTTCGTGAACTTACCGACGAAGAACTCCTGCAACCAGGGGCTCTCAGCGACATACTCTTCCCAAATGACGTGACGACGGTCGAGCGGAGCGATACCGAGCACGTTGACGTATCCAACGTTCTCGTCGCCACCGATGTCCTCAAGCATCTGTCCGAGGGACAGATCGGCGAGGCTTGCGTCAGACTGCTGCGTCTGGACGGCGGCCGGCGCACATTCGAGAATGGCGATGTCGTAGATGACGACGGGGATGCCGGCGTCGAGGGCGTCGTTGATGAGCGGGCACATCGTGTCCGTCTGACCGTGGTCAACGACGATTCCTGCAACACCAGAGCCGATGGCGGTCTCCATGTCGGTGGCCTGCTTGGCGCTGTCGGCCTGGGCGTCGTACCACGTGTACTCGATGCCGAGGGCGTCAGCCTGCTGCTTCGCACCGTTGGTCCACTGCTGGAAGTAGTCGCCTGCGCCGCTGTTCTGAACGACGGCGATCTTCACCGGCTCGTCGGTGTCGAACGGTGCCGGAGCGGTTGCCGTTGGCGCTTCGGTCACGCCAGTTTCGCCTGAGGTCGTCGTTGTCGTCTCGTCGTCGGAGCCGGTGTCTTGCGAACAGCCCGCTGCGACGATGGCAAGGCTGAGGAGGATCGCCAAGAACAGGATCCCCTTCCGGCGTGTTGCCCTCAAAGTAGTCATATCAATTTCCTCCTTGTGGCTGGACAGCGTCGATGATGCGGCGGTCATCGTGCAG
>JBLWQS010000439.1:0-1520 GCA_048452705.1 Acidimicrobiia bacterium | reverse complement strand
ACAACCCGCAGCACCCATACACGTGGGGGCTTCTCGGTTCGATGACACGCCTCGACGACGAGCAGCGCGAGAGACTCCACTCAGTGCGTGGAGCACCTCCGTCGGTCATCGATCTGCCGAGCGGCTGTCGTTTCCGGCCGCGCTGCGACTTTGCCACCGAGATCTGTGGGCAGGTTCTTCCCGCTCTACGCGACGTCGGAAACCCGGGGCAACAGGCCGCGTGCCATCACGCCGAAGAGTTGAACCTCCACGAAACGAAGGCGGGCGATCCACCTGTGACCGAGGAGGTGCCCTCGTGACCGACACGAAGAACGATCCGGTCGCCGAACAGCCCGAGTCGTCGGCCGCCTCCGAGCTGCCGGACGACGTGATCCTTCGAGTGAACCATCTGGTCAAGGAATTCCCGATCACCAAGGGCGTCTTCTTCAGAAAGCAGGTCGGAGCCGTTCAGGCGGTATCCGACATCTCGTTCCAGATCAAGAAAGGCGAGACGCTCGGACTCGTCGGGGAGTCTGGTTGTGGAAAGTCGACGACGGCCAGGTCGGTGCTGCGTCTCCTCCAACCGACGTCCGGGGATGTGTGGTTCCGGATGGAGTCAGAGGGTGAAGAGGACGAGATCGTCAACGTCGCCACGGCGAAGAAGGACGTCATGCGCCAAGTACGGCGGGACATGCAGATCGTGTTCCAGGACCCGTACGCATCGCTGAACCCCCGGATGACCGTCGCCTCAATCATCGCAGAACCCCTCCTGGTGTACGGAGAAGGATCGAAGCAGGAGCGCCTCGAGAAGGTCAAGGACCTCCTGAGGGTGGTCGGCCTGAGCCCCGAGCACGCGAACCGTTATCCGCACGAATTCTCCGGAGGGCAGCGTCAGCGGATCGGCGTCGCCCGGGCACTGTCGCTCAATCCATCCTTCATGGTGCTCGACGAACCGGTCTCGGCTCTCGACGTCTCGATCCAGGCGCAGGTCTTGAACCTGATGGATGACCTGCAGGATGAGTTCGGGTTGACCTACTTGTTCATCGCCCACGACCTCTCGGTTGTTCGACACATCTCGGACAGGGTTGCCGTGATGTATCTCGGGAAGATGGTCGAGATGGCCGATCGTGGTTCGCTCTACGACCGTCCGATGCATCCCTACACGCACGCGCTCATGTCCGCCGTACCGATCCCCGATCCGGAGATAGAGTTGAACAGGGAGCGCATCCTCCTCGAGGGCGACATTCCATCCCCGACGAACCCGCCGCCCGGATGCCGGTTCAACACACGGTGTCCCAAGGCCGAAGCGGGGACGTGTGACGTCGACGAGCCGGAATTCCGCGAGTTGGAGCCCGGACACTGGGTCGCCTGCCACTTCCCGGAAGTCCAGCAGGTCTACTAATACGGTTCTTCGGATTTGGGTGGGGTGTGACGAAGGGACCGGTAGGAGTCGAGCGGAGCCTCGCAACGTAGTACGTCGTACGAGTGACGTAGTACGACTCGGAGGTCTTGTGGACAGGGCATTCGCTCGGGTCCGGAGC
>JBLWQS010000438.1:0-1533 GCA_048452705.1 Acidimicrobiia bacterium | reverse complement strand
TGACACCATGAGCAGAAGATCGAACGCCGACGCTACGGCTGCCAACTCGGTGTCGGCCCGTCTCGCTGCTTTGACGAACGCGCGGCGCCCGAGCGCCTGGTAGTGGCGCGGTCGATGAGTTGTCTGATGGAACGCGTACTCGTAGAAAGTCTGTTGAAGACCCTTCGACATCTGGCGGTGCAGCGACCGCCCGACGACGGGATACTCCTCCCCGGTGTCTCCGTCCCGATAGATGGGCCGCACCTCGACCCCGATCAGACGGATATCCGATGTCGCCGTGCCGAACGATCGAGAAACACGCGGCATCCCGGTCGGCGAAAGACGACCACCGGGGACGAGATCCACTTCAGCAGGAGCGCCAAGGATTCGTACGCTTTGGAGCCTTTCGACGAGGCGGGTCACGCTGGGCGAGTCTGCGTCACGCCGCGCTGTCACGACCCGGAATCCCGGAGGCCGAGGTGCCCCGCTCGGCGTCGGATCCGCGTCGTCGTCCGACCCGGACCAAAGTTCGATGATCAGAAAACCGCCGAAAACCTCAGCCATGGAAGAAGCGACCGCAGATACCAACGCGGTCACTTGGTGCCGGTGTTTTTGGTGTTTCGGTGCGATGAGATATGACGCCTCACCCTTCACGAAGCGTTCGGTCCCGGCATCCTCCCGCTTGTCGGGGGGCCGGTACAACACCAGAAATGGCAACTGCCGATCGATGTAGATTCGCCCACCGTCCGGCAGGGCGCGTCGCACCGATTGACCCCTCAGAAGCCGACTACAGATTTCTGCAATCTGCCTGTCGCTGATCACAGAAGGCCCGCTGGTCGATGCCACTTCGCTCCAATCCAGTCATTGAGTGTGAGACACGGCACACGCAGCAGCGATCTTGAAACACCAGTTCCAGTCTACGACGCAGACAGAGGACGAAAGCGAATCGAACCACGGGTCTGCCGTCGCAGAACTCTCGCGATCGAACCGACAGCCACTCCCCTCCAAGACGCGGAAAGAGTTCGGCGGTCCTTCCGGAACGATCGGAGGCCCAACTGAAAGACCCGCCGCAAAAACCCAGGTGCCGACGTCTATCGAGGTTGGAAGCCGGCCAGGGAGCGACGTCACCTCTAGGCTAAGACGAGACACACTGAGGAGGGAACGTGCACGTACTCATCGCCACCGACGGCCACCTCGACCCCACTGCCACAGCCGACCTCGCTGCTCGCCTTGCAGGCCCTGAGGGTCGTGTGACGGTGCTAACCGTGGTCGAGGTGCCACGAACATTCATCCACGACATGCGCCTCGATTGGGGCGCTCCGGAGGGCACCGGCAGGCTCGTCGACGACGCGTATGTCGTCACTCCGGCTGTGCCCCGAGAGGCACCTCCCGGATGGCCTGGTGACGATGCGTTGATCGATCGCTACTTGAACGACAAGAAGGATCAGTACACGGCCCCGATCGCGAGCGTCCTACGAAGCGCTGATATCCACACACATGCCCGTGTCGTCGAGAGCGAGAACGTGTCTCTGACGATCATCAATCAGTGCGCGG
>JBLWQS010000437.1:0-1569 GCA_048452705.1 Acidimicrobiia bacterium | reverse complement strand
GGTAGAGATGACGGCCCGTCGACGTGCCGAGAGCATGGTGATAGGCCTTCACGACAGACTCACGACGGAACATGCCGAGGAGGCGCCGGCGGTCGTCATCGGCAACCACGGGGAGGCGGCCTAGACCAAGGGATGCCATTCGTGCGAGAGCAGCCGAGACGGGAAGATCGGGAGTGATCGTTACCGGGTTGATGGTCATCTCATCGCCGACCGTTCGGGAGCCGCCCTCCGGTCCGGCGCGCTCGACGTCCGAGACCGTGATGATGCCGACGAGAGCGTCATCATCGACGACCGGCATGCCGTGGTGGCGGGTCCGGTCGAGGCGCTCGTCGAGTTCGGCGAGTGTCATGTCCGGCGAAGCCGTCTCGTCGACAGCGGACATGACTTCGGTCACCTTGACGGTGTCCAGGAGATCGATGTCCTCGGTCTCGGGCAGGCGGATGCCCTTGCGGGCGAGTGACATCGTGTAGGCGGAGTCGGGGTGGATCCGTTCCCCGATGAACGTCGCGAGTGCCGACGCCAGCATCAACGGAAGGACCAATCCGTAGCTGCCGGTCAACTCGAACACGAGAATCACGGCGGTCAGCGGGGCCCGGGCCGTTGCCGCGAGCGCCGCTGCCATGCCGACAAGAGCGAACGCCCCGGGTTCGATCTCGGAGAAACTCCACAACGGATCGATGAGGATCGCGAAGCCGGCCCCTACTGCGCCGCCGATCACGAGAGCCGGCATGAACGTCCCGGCTGAGCCTCCACCCTTGCGGGTGAGCGCCGCGGTGACGGCCTTGAGCGCGGCGATGACGAAGAGTGACCACCAGACGAACTCTCCATGGTCCGAGAGCGAGAGCAGTTCGGTAAGGAACGCTTGCCCGGTGCCGAGTGTCTCCGGGTACACCAGGCCGACAAGGGCGACGGAGACACCCATCAGCACAGGGACGACCCATCCCGGGACCGCGGAGACGATCCTCGTGATACTCACACGATCGAGAACCCGGAGGAAGAACGTTCCGAATACAACGGCGAGCAGAGCGAGGGCGATGTAGAGGATCAACTGCCGCGGATCCTTGAGTTCGTAGGCGGGCGAGCGGAGGAACACCTCTTCGCCGACGAGGGTATGCGTTGTCACCGCCGCCGCTACCGACGTTACGACGATCGCGCTGACGTGGCGGATAGCGAACGAGCTGAGAATCACCTCGAGGGCGAACATCATCCCGGCGATCGGTGCGTTGAAGCTCGCCCCGATGCCGGCACCGGCACCGGCCGCTACGAGGCTCTTGACCTGATCAAGGCCGAATCCCGTGTACCGGGCGAGTGATGATCCGATCGCTGCACCGATGAGGACGATGGGTCCCTCTCGGCCGCCTGAGCCGCCGGTCCCCAGAGTGGCCGCCGTAGCCACGATCTTCGAAGGGGCAAGTTTCGTCGAGACGTATCCGGCCTCGAGGTTCACGGCGACCATGGTCTCAGCGACGCCACCTCCCGAGACACCTGGGCCGACCCACCGGTTCAGCAGCCAGGCTGCGAGGAGTCCGAACGGGATCGAGATCAGGAACATCCACTTGCCGTATCCCA
>JBLWQS010000436.1:0-1578 GCA_048452705.1 Acidimicrobiia bacterium | reverse complement strand
AAGCGCTGTTCCGGACCATGCGCGTCATGGCGGAAGAGGGGCGATCGCTGATCTTCATCTCGCACAAGCTCCACGAGGTCAAGCAAGTCTCCGATCGTGTCACGGTCCTCAGAGAGGGCCGGGTTGTCGGCGTCGCGGACACAGCCGATGCCGAACCGCGCGACCTGGCTCGCATGATGGTTGGCAAGGATCTGGAACTTCCAACCCGCGCCCCGAACGAGTCGATCGGCGAACCGATGCTGGTTGTGAAGGAACTCGTGGTCCAGGGTGATCGTGGTCTCGATGCCGTCAACAAGCTCTCGATCACGGTGAATGCAGGTGAGGTTGTTGGGATCGCTGGTGTCTCGGGGAACGGACAGCGAGAACTCGCTCAGGGCATCGTCGGACTCATGAAGGTCACCGGAGGCTCCGTGCACCTCGATGGGGATGACGTCACGAAGGTGAACGTCCTGGGGATGATCAAGCGTGGCATTGCATACATACCGCAGAGCCGCCTCGGCATGGGCCTTGCTCCAGGTCTCACGACCGAGGACAATCTCGCTCTCAAGCAGTACCGTGAGCCGCCGTACTCGCGAGGGCCGCTGCTCTCTTCCCGGGCGTTTGATACCAGGGGAGCCGAACTGATCGAAGAGTTCGACATCAGGGGCGTGCGGCCGGGACTCCCGATCAGGCTGCTCTCCGGTGGCAACCTCCAGAAGGCCTTGATCGCGCGTGAAGTGGTTCAGGACCACAAAGTGCTCATCGCCCGTTCCCCGACCAGGGGCCTCGACGTCGGTGCGACGTCCACCGTTCGCGACCACATTCTCGCAGAGCGCGATCGGGGAATCGCAGTGCTCCTGATCTCCGAGGATCTCGATGAACTCCTCGCACTCTCCGACCGGTTGATGGTCATCTACGAGGGAGAGATCGTCGGAGAGATGCCGGCGTCCGAAGCGACAGCGGAGCGACTCGGTCTTCTCATGTCGGGTCAGAGCGAGGAGCAGATCGCATGAGCCGCCGCCTCATCGTCGAACCGCGCGGTCTCGCCCCCTGGTGGCTCAAGCTGCTGATCCCAATTGGCTCAGTGTTCGCGGCATTGATTGTCGGTGCCCTGTTCTTGAACCTGACGGGCAATGATTGGCTCGAGGTCTACGGGAAAATGCTCGACACCGCTTTCGGCTCCGGTCGCGGATTCGCCGAGACGCTGGTCTCGGCCACGCCACTCATCCTCACCGGTGTCGCCGCGGCCATCGCCTTCAAGATGCTCGTCTGGAACATCGGCGGCGAGGGTCAACTGATCTTCGGAGCGATCGCTGCCGCAGGCGTCGGTATCTGGCTGTCCGGATCGACGCCGCCATTGATCGCTATCACCGCCGTTGTCCTTGCCGGGGCCGTGGGCGGAGCGTTCTGGGCATCCCTATCGGCTGTTCCAAAGGTCTATCTCGGCACCAACGAGATCATCACCACGCTGATGCTCAACTTCATCGCACTCAACCTCATGAACTACCTCGTACTAGGAAGTTTCAGCCCGTGGCGCGATCCGGAGTCATCGCAGTTCCCGCAGGGCCGCCCCATCATCGAGTCCGGTCGTATCCCCGA
>JBLWQS010000435.1:0-1581 GCA_048452705.1 Acidimicrobiia bacterium | reverse complement strand
CCGCACGCCGAGCCGTCGCGGAAGCGACGGTGTGCATGCACGGATCGACCCGTGATCGCCTGTTCGCCGGCGACCTGCCAAAAGGCGACGCCATCGCGACGGTTCGGATCGCAGCGATCCAAGGGGCGAAGCAGACACCCTCGCTCGTACCCCTGTGCCATCCGCTCTTCGTCGAGTCCCTGACCGTGTCGGTCGATCCCGTCGACGCCGGAGCGACGATCACCGTCACGGCAACAGTGACTGCGAAGACCGGTGTTGAGATGGAAGCGATGACGGGAGCCGCTATCGGTGCGGTGGCGCTCTACGACATGATCAAGGGCATCGACCGGAGTGCCCAGATCGAGAACGTCCGCCTCCTCGAAAAGTCCGGCGGCCGATCCGGGGAGTGGCACCGTGGGTGATCGCACCGCCTCGGTCGTGACCGTTTCCGATCGCGTGTCTGCAGGCCAAGCCGAAGATCGATCCGGACCCACCGCGGTCGCTCTCCTCGAGTCCGCCGGGATCCGCGTCGTCGAATGTCGGGTGATCCCGGATGGTGTGGAGTCCGTGGCAGATGCGCTTTCGGAACTGGCAGGTTCCGTTGATCTCGTGATCACGACGGGCGGCACCGGGCTCACATCCCGAGACCTCACTCCTGAGGGTACGAAGGCAGTTCTTGAGCGCGAAGCTCCCGGTCTTGCGGAGGCGATGAGATCGGCGACTTTCGGCAAGAATGCCCACGGAATGCTCTCGCGGGGCGTCGCCGGCACGATCGATCGGACGCTGGTGGTCAACCTTCCCGGGTCTGTGAAGGGTGTTGAAGAGTCCCTTGCGGTGATCCTTCCTGCCCTGTCCCATGGATTGGAGTTGCTAGTAAGTGGGTTTTCGGACCACAATGCATAGTTCACTAGTGGGCAAATACTTCGAAGTCGCCAGAATCGGGCCTACGCTCGATCCAGCGCTGGAGTACATCTGATGGGCATCATCTTTTTCATCCTCATCGCGGGGGCGTGGGCGGCATTTCTGCTGCCTTCGTTCTTCGATCACCGACGGGAGAACCCGCGGGCAACGACCCGGGCGTTCGCGCGCTCGAAAGAGATGCTGGCCAACGTCACGACTGCCCAGGTGGGTAGCCCCGCATACGCTCAGCATCACGCCCAGATGCGACGGCAGCGGATTTTCGTCGGCCTGCTCATTACCGCCCTCGTCTCTCTTGCAATCGCAGTGTTCCGTACGAGCATCACGTGGCTCGCCATCACGATCATTGTCGACATGGCGGTCGGTGGCTACGTAGCCATGATCCTTGCTGCGAAGCAGCCAAGGACGGTGCGCCGGGCGACGGTCGTTCAGATCCCGACGTCGATCTCCGCGGCACCAAGTGCCGTTGAACAGTTCGAACTCGAAGAGGCGCCACCCACGGTCCGCGTCATCGCCGGCTGACCCTGTGACCAACGGCCCTCCAGACCTCAGCGCGATCGAAGCCGCTGTCCGTTCCGACCTCGATCAGAAGAACGCAGCGCGCGAACTCGCATTGAAGAACTGTCGCATCATCATTCGCATGTCGGCGAACGCCATCCGGTCCCTCCATCGCGGCGAGATCGA
>JBLWQS010000434.1:0-1582 GCA_048452705.1 Acidimicrobiia bacterium | reverse complement strand
CAACCTGCAGGTCTTCCTGCGGCGCCGGGAAGTACCCAACCTCGACGATCACGTTGTTGACGTTGTTCAGGTAGTAGGCGATGAAGTCACCAACTTGGGGCTTCTCGGCGATGATCCCGGCGTCCGTGTACATGAACAGCGGACGGGAGAGCGGGTAGGTGTTGTCGTTCACCGTCTCGTCTCTCGGGATGATCGGACCATCACCGGCGTCCACGGCGACACGCTCCAAGATGTCGGCGTTCGTCTGGAAGAAGGCGAATCCGAAGTAGCCGATTGAACAAGTCGAACTGGGGTCACCTTCGGTGCAACCGTCGTCGGCAACGCCTCGTACCGTGAGGTTGTCGTCTTCACCGACGATCTCAACGACGCCGGCTTCGAGGATCGGGGACGGCTCCGCCTCGTCGAACACGACTTCGTTGAAGTAGTCGAACGTTCCGGAGTCGGCACCCGGAGAGAATGCCTGAATCGGGTGGGCCGGGAAAGCGGCGTTGACCGTATCCCAGGTTGCACCTGCGGGTGCGGAGAACGCTGCCGCGAGCTCTTCGAGCGTGAGCTCCGAGGCGAAGTAGTTCCCCTTGCTGATCACGAGGGAGAGTGCATCGGTGCCGACGCGGATCTCGATCGGGTCGCGACCGATCTCTTTGCAGGCTTCGACTTCCTCGTCTTTGATCGGACGGCTGGCATTGGAGATGTCCGAAGCGCCCTCAACGCAGAAGCGCTCGAAGCCGCCGCCGGAACCGATCGAATCGATGGCGTATGCGGGTCCGCCTTCATCCTGCCATTGGTCGATGACGGCAACCGACAGCGGGAACACCGTGGACGAGCCGGCGATGGCGACGTCGCCTTCGGGTACGTCGAGCGGGTCGATGACGGGCAGTCCGAGATCGGATGTGGCGCCGCGGGCGTCCGCTGCAGTCGTGGTTGTTTCGCCGCTGCTGTCTGCTGCGGTGGTCGTCGTCTCGTCGCTGCTGCTGCTACAGGCAGCCGCTACAAGCGCGAATGCGATAAGCGCTGTGATGAGCCACAGTCTGCGTCTCATGGTGGATTCCTCCTGGTTTGGTGTGCGATGAGCTGTGCCCGGCACGTTGACGGCCTTCCGCCAACCCGCCGGAACCGTACGGTGACCCAGTGACCGTCAGGGAGCCTCCACGTGAACTGGAAGTGAATTGTTCGGCGGCGCTCCCGGCAGAGGGCCAATCGAGGGCCCGAGCCACCGGGGTTCTGCATATAGTTCCTGCACGTGAGCACCGCCCTGATACTCCTCCTCGTCGGCTTTGCCGCTGCACTGGTCATCTCGGTCTGGGCACTCTGGCGTCTTCGCGAGGTCCAGAGGCAAGTGGACTCGTTGCTGGAGGAAGCCGGAGGACACACGGGATCTGACCGTGCCCGCGAGCTCACACGCCTGGTGCGGCGCCTCGAAGAGAGTGCAGTTCAGTCAGAGGTTGAGACCGAGCGCCTTCGGGCTGCCGTTGACCAGACGGATCTCGGGATCATCATCACCGATATCGAGATGATATTGTCGCCCGACAAAGGAAAATCCGGTCCCCAACTCCAGCAGGAATTTCTCCAGATGCCGCACCAG
>JBLWQS010000433.1:0-1607 GCA_048452705.1 Acidimicrobiia bacterium | reverse complement strand
TGCAAGGAGGTGATCTGATGGACAAGCTCCGACGCATCGCCGACTACGTCGAAGAACCCGAAGACCACTCCGCTGCGATGGCTGCAGGCCGCGAACGGCTCCGACACCACATCGAACAAACCATCAGCGACGAGCCGGCCGGGGAAACGGTCGGAACAGCCGATCGTGACGCGGCGGCACCCGTGGGCGCCGGGCGAGTACGGACCCGCCGGCTTTCCCGACGCTGGACTACCGGCACAGCTGCAGCAGTAGCAGCCGCCTTGATCGCATTCGCAATCATCGTCCTCCCATCCGAACAGGTCACCGCCCTTGGCAATCTGGCCGAGGTAGTCGAGACACTGCCGAACGAGACATTCACGAACGCCGCAACAGAGCGCCACGCAACCAAACAGTCCCTGGATACAGCGCCCGTCAACATCGCCGACCCAGACAGCGATATGGCCGTGATCATCGTCACCACCGACGAGACACGCCGCACGTCTACTGACGGCATGATCCAGGTCGAGATCCACACCACCGGCATCGAGTTCCTCACCGACCTGCCATCTGGCGACCAGGCAGCCATTGAAGAACTCCTCGGTGTCGGCACCACCGACACCTACACCTACCCGATCGACGAGGAACACCGTCAGCGGCGACAGAAGCTCTCAGACGACCCCGTCACATTGGAACAGAACATCAGGCGCGACATCGAACGCTGGGGCAACCCGGACGTGCCCGACGACATCGAGGTCTTCGAAGCGATCATCGACATGCACCGCGTCTACATCCTCACCCCCGCAGAACGAGCCGCGACGCTCCACGTCCTCGCAGGCCTCCCCGAACTCACATCCACCGCCGACGAGACATCAGTTCACGTCGTGGTGGACTACGAAACTAGCCTCGGACGCGAACAGCGCACCGCCACCTTCAACGACGAAGGCTGGCTCACCGCCGAGACACACACCTACCACGACGGCATCCCCCACCTCATCGACGGGCTAGTCGTCGGATTCGACGCCAACTACCA
Organism: Acidimicrobiia bacterium; assembly: GCA_048452705.1. GTDB lineage: Bacteria > Actinomycetota > Acidimicrobiia > Spongiisociales > UBA5794 > JAHEEL01. The sequence continues at coordinate 598 of JBLWQS010000433.1, read as the reverse complement.
ACCCCCGGCCGTCTTCGTCGACGACGCGTAGGACAGAACCAGCCAACGCCATCGGCCCGGATCGCCGACGGAACGAGTTGAGACGCGTCGGAGAAGGCTCGAGGCTCGTGTCGCAAGACACGGCCGAGCGGCCCCCAAGAAGTTGTTGGATCGTTGGCGCGGTGTCCCTGTAGGGGCTGAGCCGCTGGCCAAAGCAGGGACGACACAACGCCCGCTTTCGTTGGTGAGGGAGACTGTGTCGTCCCCAATAGGTGGGAGATCGAGCGTCGTGTGACACCGGATCGCACCGTCTGTGAACACGGCCGCCCTTGTCATTGGGAACAGGAGCCGGTGCTTCGGTGATAAGGGGGCGTAGGAGGAAGTGAACCGGTCCGGGTTTCCGGAGGCTCCGTTTCCTGAGAGGATGGGAACCAGCGGGAGACCGGGACCGCGGCTCATTCGGTCCCGTCAACGATCTCGGTTGGAACTCCAGGACCGGACGAGACGCCGCATGACGACATAGACAACAAGGACCGCGTTCACGGCGAAGACGCCCAGCGCCCACTTCTCGTCCCCGTGCGTCTCCGCAGCCAAGTACGCCACGGCCGCGAAAACCATA
>JBLWQS010000432.1:0-1611 GCA_048452705.1 Acidimicrobiia bacterium | reverse complement strand
TGAAAGAGAAACGGACTCGACGTGTCGACCGGTTCGAGATCAATGGCGACGGCAACTGGACGAGACTCGCTCTCCACGAAGGGCTGCACGGTGATCCTGACAGTCCCACCCCGGCTCACCGTCGTCCGTACGCGCGACTCGTCACTCCCCTGGACCGCCGCGTCGAGCCTCGCGACAGCGGCATCGACGTCGAGTGGTATCCCAAAATACCCAGCGGACTCTTGCAGCCGATCGAGGTGGAGGTCACGCCAGTACCAACCGGACGAGGGGCTCCACCGCATCGTTTCCAGCAACTCGAAATCGGACCGTCCATGGCTGAGGATCCGCGCCTTGAGGGCAGCCTCTTCATGCTCCGAACGTGGGTCGGAGTCGTACGTGATCCCACTTCCTATGCCGTATTCGGCGTCGCCGGTCGCGCAGTCGATGACAACAGTCCTGATACCGACGCTGAACGATGCACGAGGACCGGGTTCACCCGACGGAGCCACGAAGCCGATAGCGCCGGTGTAGACGCCGCGCGGCTCGGTCTCCAGATCGCGAATGATCTCCATGGTTCGTACCTTGGGAGCTCCAGTTATTGACCCGCACGGGAACAACGCACGGAGCACACTCGCCAGCGGCACTTCCCGGTCGATCGAACCCGTTATCGTCGAGGTCATCTGCCACACAGTGTCGAAGCGTTCGATGCTGAATAGCTCCTCCACCGCTACCGAGCCGAAGTCGGCAACTCGCCCGATGTCGTTTCGGAGCAGATCGACGATGATGAGGTTCTCGGTACGATCCTTCTCCGATCGCGCCAACTCCCGGTGATTGGCCAGATCTTCGGCTCTCCAGCGTCCCCGCGGAGCGGTTCCCTTCATCGGTCGGGTGATCAGTCGGTCCAGCGGGGATGCGGTGGAATACCGATCGAAGAACAACTCCGGTGAAGCGCTCACGATCTTGAATCTGCCGGTATCGAGGTAGGTGCCGTAGCCACCGGACTGGGCGGCCGCGAGGTCGTGGTAGAAGGCAACGGGATCCCCGGAGAACGTGGCGCGTAAGCGCGTCGTGTAGTTCACCTGGCAGGTATCGCCGGCTGCGATGTGGCCTCGGATCGTCTCTACGGCCCGTTCGAATGCGGTGCGGTCGTCCACCCACTGCCAGGGTGACATCTCGTAGCTTCCGGACGCTTCGTCGCCCACCGGGTTCAGCACGCGGGTGTCGAAGAGTCCGAACCACAGCAGCGGCAGGTCCCGGTGGAAGCCCCCGTCCGCGCGGCTGCGCACTGCCAGGTTCGGGTCGAAAGCCGGAGCCGCCTCGTAGCCGATGAACCCGACCGCCCACAGCCCGTCGGCACTGGCTCGCTGGACCGCCTCAATAGCGGGAAGCACATCGTCCACTTCGGTCGCAGCAATCTCCCCGACCGGGTTCGTGAACGCCGCAGACCGCCGCTGCTTGGGCCGGAGATCATCGAGTCGGGCACGAAATGTCATCGGGCAAGCGTAACCAATCCCACCATCTCGGAAGTACCGACGAGCGCCCTGCAAGCGCTCACACCACCGACCCCTTGAGGCGACGACGACCCCCCAGACCCGGCACGCTCCTGCACCCTACCGGGCCACCCAACGTCGT
>JBLWQS010000431.1:0-1617 GCA_048452705.1 Acidimicrobiia bacterium | reverse complement strand
CTAGATCCGGGTTCAGGTGCAAAGCGATCTGCGCTCCCACGACGGCACCGGCGATGCCGGCGGTACCGATCGGTATCGCAAGACGCCACCGAACGTTCCCCCGTCGGGCGTGCGCGACCGTTGCGACGATGGCGGTTGGGAAGATGACCGCCAGCGAGGTGCCCTGAGCAATGTGCTGGTCGAAGCTGAACAGCACCACCAGGGCGGGGACGAAGATAATGCCGCCACCCAGTCCGAGCGAGGCAGCGATTGCACCGGCGAAGAGGCCGAGGACGATGAGGGCAACGATCTCCACCATGATCAGATCACCATCCTGATCCCGGCAACGGCGAGGACCAATGCGAACGTGATGGCGAGTGCTCGCTCGTTGACCCGCTCCGCGATCCATGCACCGCCCCAGGCTCCGACAACGGACCCGATGAGGATGAGTCCGGCTGCTCGCCAATCGACGTTGCCATTGATGCCGAACGCGATCATGGCAGCTGCGGATGACGCCACGATCGTTGCCGTCGACGTGCCCGACGCTTCCCGTTGAGACAACGCCAGCCAGAGGACGAGGCCGGGGACAACGATGACGCCACCGCCGACGCCGAAGAGGCCGGCGACGACGCCGGCGATTGCACCAAGAGCGAGAGCTTTGATCAGGGCGGGGTTCACGAGCACGGAAGGTACTCGCTTGCGCTGCACATATCTAGATGGCCCGCCTCATTAGCCTCCGACGTCGATGAAGACATTCATACCCCTCGCCCTCGCACTTGTGCTCGCCGCAACAGCATGCGGCGCCTCCGAAGAGGATCCCGAATCCTCGCCTCCCGCCGTCGTTGCCGGCTGGGCAGAAGCCGTGGAGGTGCGGGATTTCGAAGCAGCGACGGAAGCCGTCTTCGAACCGTCGATGGTTATCGTGCTCGCGGCTGAGAACAGCCTGCCGGCTGCAGAGACTGCCGCCATGCTCTCGGACGGCGTAACACCGGCCGTGGCGGCCGCATACTGGTCGTCCTTCAGAGATGGTTTCGACGCCTTCGCCGGGCGTCCGATCTCGACGCTCAACGTCGGGGCATCGGAAGAGATTGAAGCGGGCGACGAGCTCTGGGCCGTGGTCACCGTCAGAGCCCAGGAGGACGCATCTGCGCCGGTATTCACCCGGGATGAAGGCGGCTGGCTCGTCGACCTCGTTGCAACGCTCGCTCCCGGGTTCATCGAACCGCTCGCCCTCTATCTCGAATCACTTCCCGCTGACCCCGATGGAGACGTCGTGCGCCAGGCCTACGTCGATGTCGTCGTTCCTGCGTTGTGGGCGGCGATCGAAGCAGGCGGCCACGACGACGAATTCACCCGTCGTGCCCTCGCCCTCATCGAAGCGGCGAGTATCTAGCCGCCGATCGAGCGCAGCTCAGGCAGCACTTCGGCTCCGAGCATCTCGATGGTCGCCTCCTGATCGAGCGATGTCGTCTGGATCGTGACGACATCCGCACCGATCTCGGTGACCAGCGGCCGGTACGTATCGACGTAGTCCCCGGCTTCAGACACGATGCTGTAGGCAGAGAGAATCTCGTCCCGATCGAGTTCGTCCGCTCGCCGGCGCAGATCTGCAGGGTCGACGGCCTCGAGACGACCGGG
>JBLWQS010000430.1:0-1630 GCA_048452705.1 Acidimicrobiia bacterium | reverse complement strand
CCGTCATACGTGAGCTTGTCGCCGTCGAGAAGACGGCGCATGATCTCGAGCGCCTCGGCCATGCGAGCGGCTCGCTCCGCATACTTGGGGAAGGCATACCCCAGTGGGCCCTCGTTGAGGTTCTCGCCCGTTCCCACACCGAGCCGGAACCGTCCGTCCGAGAGGCGGTCGATCGTGGCTGCGGCCTGAGCGACAACGGCGGGGTGATACCGGAACAGGGGAGTCGTGACGGCCGTGACGAGCTCGATGCGCTCAGTCGCGGCGGCGATGGCGCCGAGTGTCGAGAATGCATATCCGGATGCCGATACGTCGTCGACCCACGGGTGGAAGTGTTCCGACACCATGACGGCATCGAATCCCGCATTCTCGGCCAACATGGCGTGCCGGACGATCTCTTCGGGCTGGAACTGCTCGTGACCACAGAAGTAGGCGAAGCGAGTCATGGAACCTCCTCGTTCGTGTTCACCCTAGGGAAGAACCCGTCCGTGTAACCTCACGATCCTTCAAAGACTCGAAACCACGGGTCGACAATCGGGAGGACCATGTCAGTCAACAAACTCGCCGCTGAGGTGCTGGGTACGTACGTACTCGTGCTCGGTGGTACCGCAACGATCCTGTCCGCAGCCGCCGGCGGCGCACCCACCAACATCCTCATCGTTGCGTTCGGCTTCGGCCTCGCTCTGATGGCGGGCCTCTACGCGTTCGGCGAAGTCTCCGGTGGGCACTTCAACCCCGCAGTGAGCCTCGCCATGGTTCTCGACAAGCGCATAGACCCGCTGTCGATGGCCGGATACTGGGTTGCACAACTCGTCGGAGCCGTGCTCGCATCACTGACCCTCCTCGTCGCAACGAGCACGGAAGCCGTAGCCAGCACGATGACGACCTTCGGTGCCGGCATCGAAGCCTGGGAAGCGTTCCTCTTCGAGGTCGTGTTCACCGCCATCTTCCTCGCCGTGATCCTGAAGGTCACGACGAGTGAGAACTCCGGCAAGACAGCCTTCTTGGGGATCGGTCTCACCCTGACGATGATCCACCTCGTGCTCATCCCGTTCACGGGGACATCCGTGAACCCTGTGCGTTCCCTGGGCCCGGGAATCGTCGGCGGCGTCTGGACCGACCAGTGGGTGTACTGGATCGCTCCGCTCGTCGGTGCCGCTCTCGGCTGGGCTCTCTACAAGCTCGTCACGTCCGGCGACACCGAGTAGGCAGAACTCAACTCAACGTGACGAGGGGTCGTCTCCGGACGGCCCCTCTCTCGCGTTCGGTCGCGAACGGCCGGGATAGGCGCCGAGCGCTATCACGCCCGCAGCGAAGAGAACGACGACCCACCATCGCATGAGGCCTTCCTCGGGTACGAAGCCGAGAACCACGCCGACCGAGATCGCCGTGAGTGATGCGATCACTCCGAAGGTGAGGACTGCAACGTTCGGACCGGGGGCCGTTCGCACCCTTGGCTCGAACCGGCCGAATACCCACACCACGCCGGCTAGGGCGGTCAGCAGCACCGCGATCCAGATCGGTCGAGTGAGCCACCATCCGACCGTCAGCGGTTCGAGAGCGAAGCCGATCCCGAGGCCGTATCCGATGAGCACGATGATCGCCAACGTCGGCAAGTGCCAGACGTAGACGG
>JBLWQS010000429.1:0-1631 GCA_048452705.1 Acidimicrobiia bacterium | reverse complement strand
CGGCCGCAAGCTCCTTGGTCTTGTCGTAGATCTCCTTGACGTTGGACTCCGAGCCCGGCGTCGCGTAAATCTCCGAGCCCACCTCCTCGAGCCACTCGAAGCGCTCCCGCGACATTCCCTCGGGCAGGACCGCGATCGAGGTGCAGGCCAGCAGGTAGGCGTCGTAGGCGCCGCCGCGGCAGTAGTTGCCGGTCGAGGGCCAAAGCGCCTTCTGGGTGGTCGGGTCGAAGGTGCCGTGCACGAGTTTCTCGACCAGCGGGCCGAAGGTCGCACCCACCTTGTGCGCGCCGGTCGGGAAGAACTTGCCGACCAGCATCAGGATCCTGGCAGAGACCCCGGTCAGCTCCGACGGTAGCTCGATGAAGTTGACGCCGTCATAACCACCGCCCGATTGCACCGGCTCGTTCTTCCAGCTGATCCGGAACAGATTACGTGGGTTGAGGTCCCACAGCCCGATGTCGCGGAGTTCCTCGCGAATGCCTTCGGGGATGAGCTTCGGGTCGGCCATCTCGCGGTAGGTCGGGATAATGATGTCGCGTTCGCGGCAGCGTTGAACGGTGTTTTTGAGGACCTCTTCGGGGTTTTTCATCGAACCTATTCCTTTCCGTGATCCCTATCCGGCAACGGTCGGACTATAGTACACGGTGGCCTACCGGCCGATGGAGGAATGTATGACCCAAGGTTCGGAAGCGATCGAAGCGGCACGGAATTACGAGGAGAGTATCGTCCGGTTCCTCAGGGATCTCATCGCCATCCCCGCCGAAAGCGGTCAGGAGGCGGAACGGTGCGAGCGGGTGCGCCGCGAGTACGAGTCGCTCGGCTTCGACGAGGTCTTCATCGACGGTCTCGGCACCGTGGTCGCGCGGATCGGTACAGGGGACTTCAAGATCCTCATGGACGGCCACATCGACTGTGTCGGCGTCGGCGACCCGGCGTCGTGGGACTACGACCCGTTCGCGGGCAAGCTCGAGGCCGGCGAGATCTGGGGACGCGGCGCGGTCGACGAGCTTCCGGCCATCGCCGGCATGGCCTACGGCGCCAAGATCCTCGCCGAGCGAGGCGTGCCCGAGGGAGTGAGCGTCTACCTAACAGCTTCGGTCATGGAGGAGGATTGCGACGGTTACTGCATGCGCCACCTGATCGAAACCGAGGGGATCCGACCGGACGTGGTGGTGCTCGGCGAGCCCACCGATCTCGCTGTCTTCCGCGGCCACCGCGGGCGCATGGAGGCGACCATCACCACCCGTGGGGTTTCCGCCCACGGCGCGCACGCCGCGCGCGGGGTCAACGCGCTCTACTAGATGGCGCCGATCATCTCGGACATCGAGAAGCTCAACCAGAACCTGGCCGTCGATGAGTTCCTGGGCACCGGCTCGATCATCGTTTCCTCGATCGAGTGCACGACGCCGTCGCTCAACGCGGTCCCCGACTCCGCCCGCATCTACATCGACCGGCGGCTCACGATCGGTGAGACCCTGGAGACGGCGATGGCCGAGCTCCAATCCCTCCCCCATCTCGATGATGCCGAGGTCGAGCTCCTCGAATACGACGCCGTGAGTTGGCGCGGAACCAGAGCGCAGCAGGAAAAGTACTTCCCCACCTGGGTCCTCGACGAAGACCACCCGCTGGTT
>JBLWQS010000428.1:0-1631 GCA_048452705.1 Acidimicrobiia bacterium | reverse complement strand
GATCCCGTCAGAGGCATTGGAACGGGCGGCACTCTCGACGGCGAGATCCTCGGCCACCTCCCTGCGTTCACTTCGTTCCCCAGAGATGTACCCACGTTCTGGCCTGACGCTCGTTTCTGGAGCGAATCCGACTCGTCTTGACCCGTCAGCCGATCCCTCCGGCGAGGAGACGAGCCTCGGGTGAACGCCGTAGCTTCACCATCGCGAGGATCCCGAGGATCGGACCAAGTGCGAGCCATGGGAACGCCCATTGCCATCCGAATGCCTCTGCGAAAACGGGCACACCCCGAATGGTCACCAGCGTGAGAAGGAAACCGAGACCCGTCTGCAGCGTGAGCGCAGTCCCCCGGCGCTCCTCTCTCGCGGTCTCCGTCACCATCGTTGAGAACTGTGCAGAGTCCGCCACGACCGTGGCTCCCCACACCAAGAAGAGCGGCACCACGAGAAGCGGTGATCGCCCGAATACGAAGACCGTCGCGATCGCCGAGGCTCCCGAGATCGCCATCGCCCCTCCCGCGATGACCGTTCGGCCGTGTCGATCCGCCATGCGGCCGGCCGCGTACGACGCCGGCCCGCCGATTGCGATGATGGCGAACGTCGCGAACGGGACCCATCCGTCGTCTCCACCACGCTGAGCCGCACTCGCAGCGAGGAACGCGGCCGTCCACGTCCACATGGCGTAGAGCTCCCACATGTGGCCAAGGTATCCATAGGTTGAGAGTCGGACACCTCGGTTGCGAACGGCAGCACCGATGTGGTGAAACGAGAACGGTGAGGACGCTACTTCGAACGGTCCGTCGGAGACCGTGGAGATCATCACCACGGCGCCGACCACGGCGAGCACCGAGGCGCCAACGAGGACACCCTGCCAATCGAGGCCCACCCCGCGGATCAGGTGCGGCCCGGCGCTGCCGATCGTCAATGCGCCAACGAGAACGCCGAGAGCCATCCCGCGTCCTTTCTGGAACCAACCCGCCATCGCCTTCATGCCGCTCGGGTACGCTCCGGCGAGGGCAACACCGGTTACGAACCGCAGGCCGTAGGCGAGTGCCACGGTGTCGGCGGTCACGAAGATGACAACCACGTTGGAGGCTGCTCCGACGAGCGCAGCGACCGTGAAGAGTTTCCTTGCCGCGACCGAGTCCGCCAATCCGGAGATCGCTATTGCGAACGCACCGACCACGAATCCGATCTGGACGGCCAACGTCAGCCATGATGATTCGCCAACGGAGAGGCCCCATTGATCACGAAGCTGAGGAGCGACCGCGGCAGCCGAGAACCACAGGGTCAAGACCAGCAGTTGAGAGAGGGCGATCGCAATTAGCGCTTGCTTCTGACCGGAGATCGCTACGGGATCGTTCGTAGCCGTGTCAGTCATCGACGGACATCATCGCGGGCTCGGCCGAAGGTCGACGCGTCCGCTGTGTAGCTAGAACGACGACTACAGCCGCGACCACAATCCCTACGAATCCCAGCCCCCAGAGGAGCGGGGCAGAAGCGATCGCGTTCTGCACCGTCTGAGAGAGGTTCTCGATGAACTGGAAAGATGCGTTGTCGCCGAGCGCCTGGGCGCCCGAGCGCAGGCTCACCGTCCAGAACCATACGATGTAGACGCCCGCTGCGACCAGGAT
>JBLWQS010000427.1:0-1631 GCA_048452705.1 Acidimicrobiia bacterium | reverse complement strand
GGTCGCGATCCGGATGCTCTGATGCTTTCGAGCGTCGGCCAGATCATCGGCGGTGAGACTGAGTCGGACCTCGAGTATCGCCTCGGTGTCGTCGCAGCGGCCAACGGTGTGACGAAGGACGAACTGGCAGAACAGTTCAGGCGTCGACAGCGGCACGCACCGATGGGAACCTACGCCCAACTCCGGGAGCGCTTCGCCGAGTTGGAAGCCCTCGGCATCACCAGGTTCTACATCCAGGGCGTTCTCGACAACGACTACTCCAGCGAGCTCCTCGACGCCCTGGAAGCCTGAAACAGGTACCGTTGGGCCTGTGAACGACACGCTGCTCGACATCGGGGGACCGGTCCGGATCACGGACTACGGAGGAGAGGGATCACTCCTTCTCCTCGTTCATGGTCTCGGTGGCTCGACCGAGAATTGGGACGTGGTCGGCCCCGATCTCGCGGATTCAGGCCATGCCGTGGCAATCGACCTCATCGGCTTCGGCGACTCCGAACCTGTGGACCGCAGACCAAGCGTTGAAGAGAATGCACAGCTCGTCGCCGAAGTGATCCAACTCCTGGGATACGAGAACGCCACGTTGATCGGCAACTCGATGGGTGGACTCATTTCCATCATCGCCGCCGCAGAGCACGCCGACCGTGTTGAGCGAGTCGTCCTCGTCAATCCCGCCCTCCCGGTGAGCCGGAGACATCCACCAGATTTCGAGGTTCTGACGAAGCTCCTCGGTCCGCTTGTTCCCGGGATCGGCGTGCCGGCCTTCAAGGCCTATCGGGCTTCGCACTCACCGGAGGAGGAGACCACCGAGACGCTGCGGATGATCACCGCCGATCCGTCAACCGTGTCAGACATCGCGAGGCAACGGCTCACCGAGGCCAACCGGCGCAGGCGCGGGAAGGATTGGGTGATACCGGCGTTCCTCGAAGCCGACCGATCGATCGCCCGCTACGTGTTACGCCCCCGTCGCTACCGGAAGCTCATCCATCGGATCGGTGCCCCGACCCTGCTCATCCATGGAGCGGAGGATCGACTCGTGTCGGTCGACTCTGCGAGATGGGCGGCATCCGAGCGACCCTGTTGGACGTACGTCGAAATGGAGAACGTCGGCCATGTACCGATGCTCGAAGCATCCGACTGGTTCACGTCTGTGGTCAACGAGTGGCTCGCGGGGTAGCCCCTAACTCCCGATCGGATAGCCCTGGTCGTACCAGTTCACGATCCCGCCGTCGATCTCATACACCTCGACGAACCCGAGATCCTTCATCGTCTTCACGGCCTCGGAAGACCTGTTGCCGCTGTTGCAGTACATGACATACGGCACGTCCTTGTCGAGGGTGTCCAGTTGGGCTGCGAAGTCGGCTTCGTAGAAGTCGACCAGAACCGCATCGGCGAGACGTGCCTGTGCGAATTCCTCTGGAGTGCGGATGTCGAGAACGACGAGACCCGCCGGGTCGTCGGCGATCACTTGGGCTGCCTCCGCGGGAGACACCAACTCGATGCTCTGCGTCGTTGTGTCCGACGAGCAGGCGGTCACAAGGACCGAGAGGGCCAGGATCAGCACTGTCAGGGTTCGGATCACTACTGGTTTCATCGTGTTGTGTCTCCTTCTTGTTCGCCGGCGCACCGACGGG
>JBLWQS010000426.1:0-1634 GCA_048452705.1 Acidimicrobiia bacterium | reverse complement strand
GTCGGGTGGCAGACCTGTTCCGTAGTCCGTAGTCCGTAGTCCGTAGTCCGTAGTCCGTAGCCGAGGTCATAGCTCACAGCTCACGGCTCAGAGCTCAGAGCTCAGGTCTTTCTACTTTCTACTTGCAGCTTGCAGCTTGCTACTTTTCCCCCATGCTCCCTGTGCCACCACTTCACGAACTCTGGCCGCGTCTTGCGCGGCTTCTGTTCGGGTTGGTGCTGTTCGGGATCGGATTGGCGTTGATGGTCATCGCCGACCTCGGTCTGGCCCCGTGGGACGTGTTCCACCAGGGAGTCTCGATCCACACGGGGATTCCGATCGGGACCGTCGTCATCATCACCGGGTTTCTCGTCCTCGTCCTCTGGATTCCGCTCAAGGAACGTATCGGCATCGGCACCATCGCCAACGCGATCGTGATCGGCCTCGTGCTCGACGGAATGCTCCTCATCCTCCCTGAGACGCTCGAGAACATGGCCCTCCGGTGGCTCGCCATGCTCGTCGGCGTGGTCATGGTCGCGATCGGCTCCGGGTTCTATATCGGTGCAGGTCTCGGTCCGGGACCCCGTGACGGCCTGATGACCGGACTGGCTCGACGGGGCATTCCTATCGCGTGGAATCGAGCCGGCATCGAGATCACGGCACTCGTGGCGGGCTGGCTCCTCGGTGGTACGGTCGGCGTCGGCACCCTGGTGTTCGCGTTCGGCATGGGACCACTGGTGCAGTTCTTCCTCAAGCGACTCTCCGTGATCCCGACCGCCTCACCGTCTAGCGAGTGAGGTTCCTTCGGAACAAGAAGGACGACAGAGCAACGAGCGCCGCTCCGTAGGCGGTCAGCACCACGAGCTCCGTCCAGATGTCTGCAACGCCGCCGCCGTGCCGGATCAACGTCGCAAATGCATCGTTCCCCCAGGCGTGGGGCGTCAGATGGGCGACCGTCACCATCGTGTCCGGAAACACCTCCAGCGGCACCATCGACCCGCCCAGAGCCGCAAGCATCAACGCTCCGAAGATGGCGAACCCACCCGCCTGCTGCTCATTCGAGAACGACGATCCGAGCAACATCCCTGCTCCCGTTCCGGTCAGAGCGAACGCCGTCACAACCAGGATGGCAGCCACTGGATCGCCCCACTCCACGTTGAACAGCACTCCCGCGGCGAGAACGATGAAGACCCCTTGGAGCATCACGACGAGGAACCTGCCGAAGGTTTCTCCTGCGATGATCGTGCCGGGCGTCGTCGGCGTCGATAGCATCCGATGAGAAACACCGAGGCGACGCGACTGGATCAGCGCCGTCGAAGATGTGAGGGCGGTGAGGAACATGAAGAGGAGCAACTGCTGGGCGGCACCGAGGTCGAATTGGCCACCGCTCCCGCTGCTTGCTTCGCCTTCGACCTCGGTCCCCATGGCCGCGATCGATCCCTGGAGCGAGCGCGCGGTCTCGAGAGCGGTTTCCGGGTCAGCGTCGGTCGACTCGGTCGCGAATCTCGCAGCTCGGATCACCGCTGCCTGCTCTGCGATCGCCGCTTCAACAACGGATCGAACGTCGAAGCCGCCGCCGGTCGGTGTCGAGTAGTACGCGATCTCGACGGTCTCCCCGTTGAGGAGGGCCTCGCGGTAGCCATTCGGGATCACGA
>JBLWQS010000425.1:0-1635 GCA_048452705.1 Acidimicrobiia bacterium | reverse complement strand
CCTATCGCCCGAGGGACTTTGGGTAGAAGTTTGGGTAGAAGGGGCAACGGCACACACTGCCTGATCACGGGTGAGAGGTTGTAGTCCCTTGCTACTGAAGGGTTACAAGTCAGTGCGGGCGAGAGGACTCGAACCTCCACGGGTCTCCCCACCAGGTCCTAAACCTCAGGGGGGCCGTGTTTCCGGGTGCCGGCGTCTGTCGGAAAGTGTTGTGCTGCAAGGGGTTCGCTGCGACCGCCGGGCGGCTTGTTATGCCTGATCGTGTGCGATGGTGTGGGGTTGGGTAGAAGTCTGGGTAGAAGAACGCATCACCACAGCCGCAACCGTGTCCGCCGCCTGCCGGTCGAGACCTTCGATTACGTGCGAGTACCGGTCCATGGTCATGGTGATCGAGGAGTGGCCGAGTCGTTCCTGGACGACCTTGGGATGGATCCCTGATTCGAGTGCCAGTGTCGCCCACACGTGGCGAAGATCCCGGAGCGTGATCCGCCGGAGACCGGCGTCGTCCCTGATCTTGGCGAACCGTCGTGACACCCAGTCGGGACGCAGCATCGACCCGTCCGGGCGGCAGAACACGAGACCCAGGTCCTCGTAGCCGGCGCCAACGAACATGCGCTCCTCGATCTGACGGCGGCGATGGTCTCGGAGCTTTCCCAGCGTGTCGACGTCGAGGGAGATCGGGCGACGGCTTCGTTTCGTCTTCGTTTCGCGGCGCCTTATCGGCCCACCGTCGGCGTCCACCACCGTGTGGGTCACGGCGACTGTACGGCGCTCCAGGTCGACGTCGTCCCAGCCGAGGCCAAGAGCCTCAGACCGGCGCATCCCGGTGAACGGGATCATCCACCACAGCGCCTCCAGCCGGTCCCCGTCGACATGGTCGATGAAGGCCCGAAGCTCCTGAGCTGTCCATGGCGGAGCAGTATCGGGCTGCCCCGCCTCGGGCGTCTCAGCGAGCGCCACGGGGTTGCGGTGGAGTATTCCCTTCCTCATGGCGAACCCGAACGCAGCCGACAGCACACCGTGGACGTTCCGGACCGTCTTGGCCGACAGGGGCCGACGTCCGCGGCCGCCCTCACGGCGCAGTTTCATGTAGAGCCTGTCGATCGTGGTGGCATCGACTCGGTCCAAACGAAGATGCCCGATGTGAGGCACGATGTACGCCGTCACGGTCACCCGGTACTCCTTCTGCGTTGTTGGCGCCAGGTTCCCTTCGGCGATGGGGAGCCACCGATCCAAAAGGTATCGCTCCACTGTGAGCTTGGTCGGCTCGATCGAGTCACCTTGGTCGCGGGAGTGAAGGAGCCGGACGAGCTCGGCGTCGGCCTCGCCCTGCGTGGTGAAACCACGGGACCACCGCCGACGGCGCGTGCCGCTCAGCTCGTCGCGCCCGAGGTCGATTACTGCGTAGAACCTCCCGCCCTTTCGGGCTATGTGCCCACGGCGCCTCATTCAGTGCCTCCTCGTGCCTCCCGCTCGTCGCTTCTGGTGTCGGGTGTCGCGTCGTTCTCGCTGGTGGGATGCGCGTCTCGAGGGAGGGTCGTCGGGGGGTGGCCATATCGGTAGGTGAAGTCTTCGTCGCCGGTGTGTTCGGCGATGAATCCTCGGATGCCGACTTGGCGGAGGTGGTCGATCATC
>JBLWQS010000424.1:0-1638 GCA_048452705.1 Acidimicrobiia bacterium | reverse complement strand
CAGGCACGGGCGACGAGAAGACTGTGCCCTCTACTCGTCCGAACCGCTGGTGGATGCACCGGCGATTTCAGCAACGATGTCAGCGTTGGCCAGTGTGGTCACGTCGCCGAGTTGACGATTCTCGGAGATGTCCTTCAGCAGCCGTCGCATGATCTTCCCGGATCGGGTCTTCGGAAGGTCGGCCGTGAACACGATGCTCTTCGGCTTGGCGATCGGACCGATTGTGTCGGCGACGTGATTGCGCAGTTCCGCCAGCAGTTCGTCGTTGCCTTCGAAGCCACTTCTGAGCGTCACGAACGCGGCAATCGCCTGGCCGGTGACCGGGTCTGCTCGACCAACGACCGCCGATTCTGCAACCGACGGATGAGAGACGAGCGCCGACTCGACCTCCGTCGTCGAAATGTTGTGGCCCGCGATGAGCATGATGTCATCGACCCGCCCGAGCAGCCAGAAGTAACCCTCGTCGTCGCGTTTGACGCCATCTCCCGGGAAGTACATCCCATCGAAGCGCGACCAATAGGTGTCGACGTACCGCTTGTCATCTCCGTAGATCGTGCGGAGCATCGACGGCCACGGCTTGTTGAGTGCAAGGAATCCGCCGCCGGGGATTCCCACGTCGTTGCCGTCCTCGTCGACGACGGTCGCTCCGATGCCGGGGAATGGCAACGTCGCCGAACCGGGCTTCGTCGCCACGGCGCCGGGGAGCGGCGTGATCATGATGGCGCCGGTCTCTGTCTGCCACCACGTGTCGACGATCGGGCAGTTCTCGCCGCCGATATGCTCGTGATACCACATCCAGGCCTCGGGGTTGATCGGCTCGCCGACCGTCCCGAGCAGCCGCAGCGACGACAGATCGTGCATCGCCGGGAATTCATCGCCCCACTTCATGAAGGCGCGAATCGCCGTCGGCGCCGTGTAGAAGATCGAGACCTTGTAGTCCTCGATGATCTGCCATAGACGGTCCTTGTTCGGTGCGTCCGGCGCACCCTCATACATGACGCCGGTGACGCCGTTGGCGAGTGGCCCGTACACGATGTACGAGTGGCCGGTGACCCAGCCGATGTCGGCACCGCACCAGTAGACGTCATCGTCCTTGATGTCGAAGACCAGAGAATGGGTGGCCATGACGCCGGTCAGGTATCCGCCCTGGGTGTGGACGATTCCCTTCGGCTTACCGGTGGTTCCGGACGTGTAGAGGATGTAGAGGAGGTCCTCGGCGTCCATCACCTCGGGTTCACAGACGTCGGATTGACCTTCCATCAACTCGTGCCACCAGAAGTCGCGGCCCTCGGTCATCGCGACTTCGTTCTTCGCCCGCTCGACCACGATCACACTTTCGATGGTCGGGGAAGCAGCGACCGAGACGTCGGCATGGTCCTTGAGCGGGAACACCGAGCCCTTGCGCCAGGATCCGTCCTGAGTCACAAGAACCTTCGCAGTGCCGTCCTGGATTCGGTCGGCAAGTGAGTCCGAGGAGAAGCCTCCGAAGCACACGGAGTGAACGGCGCCGATTCGCGCGCAGGCAAGCATCGTGATCGGAAGCTCCGGGATCATCCCCATGTAGACGGCGACCCGATCGCCCTTCTCCACACCGAGGGACTTCAGAGCGTTGGCGAACTTCGAGACTTCCTCATGGAG
>JBLWQS010000423.1:0-1639 GCA_048452705.1 Acidimicrobiia bacterium | reverse complement strand
CTGTGGGGCCTCGACCAGCCTGTGTGGAAGCAGTACGTCACCTGGCTCAAGAACTACCTGACGCCGACCGAGTTCACGATTCAGAACGCCTTGCCGTTCATCGCAGTCGGAGTGGCCGCCCTCGCCACCTTCCTGGTGATCCGGCTCATGAAGTCTCAGTGGAGAGGCGCTGCAATCCTCGGTGTTTGGGCGATCGCGATCTTCATCTCGATCTCGAACATCACGATCAAGTTCAACTGGGGAATCTCATTCCAGGGGGCAGGCGACGTCTGGGACCTCGTTTTCGGAAGGGTCGGCGCAACGTTCCGCCTGGGATTGACAGCGCTGTTCCTCGCTCTCCTGATCGGTGTACCGCTCGGGATCTACCAGGCGATCCGACAGTACTCGTTCTTCGACCAACTCGGGACGATCGCCGCGTTCGTCGCCTTCTCCACGCCGATCTTCATCATCGGTGTGGGCCTCCAACTCATCTTTGCTCTCTACTTCGAGAAGTGGACGGGCGTGAAACTCTTCTACGTTGCCGGCATGAACAGCCCCGGATACTCGGACATGACGACAGTCCAGAGGATCGGAGACTCGCTTCAACACCTCGTGTTACCCGCGGTCTCGATCGCCCTGATCTCCCTCGCAGGCTATGCGCGCTTCCAACGTGCATCCATGCTCGAGGTGCTCCACAGCGACTATCTGCGCACCGCAAAGGCGAAGGGTCTCCCCCGGAGCAAGGTCGTCGTGAAGCACGCCCTGCGCAACGCTCTGATCCCGGTCGTAACGCTCGTGTCCCTCGACATCGCGTTCATGATCGGCGGGGCGATCATCACCGAGACCATCTTCGGCTGGCCCGGAATCGGCCGGCTGTATATCACAGCCATCGGCACGGTCGACTATCCGGTGGTGATGGCGATCGTCATGATCATCGGAATCATGATCGTGATCATGAACGTCGTCGCAGACATTCTCTATGGGGTCATGGACCCGAGGGTCCGATATGACTGAGCCACCACACGGCGGGAAGTTCATCACTGCTGCCGAGCAGCCCGACGAGTCACAACTCCTCACTGAGTCCGAGGGCATGGCCGTTGAGCCGATCACGCAATGGGACATGTTCTGGACGCGTCTGCGGCGCCATCGGCTCGCGATGATCTCTGCAGGCGTCATGGCTTTCTTGGTCGTGGTGGTGCTCGCGGCACCGTTGATGGAGGCGGCTGGATGGATCGATAGCCCTCTCGAGCGTCTGGTCGACGATGGAGGGCGCACGCTCCGCAACATTGCTCCCAGACTGAGCGACGGAACGGTGAACATCCTGCCACCGGGAGAAGAGGCACACCCAGCGACCGCAACGGCGTTGATCTTCGGCTCTGATGATCTCGGACGAGGTGTCTTCACCCGGGTCATCTACGGGGGGCGAGCCAGCCTCACCGTCGGATTCGTGACCGGAATGATCGTTGCCTTCCTCGGCACGATGGTCGGGTCGATCGCGGGCTACTACCCGGGTGGCGTGGACCAGTCGCTGATGCGCTTCACCGATCTGGTCCTTGGACTACCGCTGCTCCCGATTGCGATCGTTGTGGGGCGCATCCTCCCGGAGTTGGATTTCTTACCGTCGTGGCTCACGAAGGGTCCGATGGGCATTGCACTCTTG
>JBLWQS010000422.1:0-1641 GCA_048452705.1 Acidimicrobiia bacterium | reverse complement strand
GCTCCTCGGCGTTTGATGGGGTGAGTCTTTCCATCTCGAGGCCCGGGCGGTGGACGATGACCTTCCGCAGCTTGCCGACCTCAGAATGAACCCCGTATCCGCCCATGACACCCCTCCGTTTTCTCTCACAGTCGTGACCGTGAGTATGCGACGATGGCTCGACCCTCCCATTATGCACAGCCAGAGAGTCACCTGGAGGAGGAAGCCCGAATACTCGTCCTCCCCTCTCCTTCAGCGGCGCCCGGCTGCATCGCTATGATGATTCCTTGCAAGGCCACTGGAGTCCGAATCCCCCGGTGAGCGGGCGAACGTGGCAGCGACACTGCATTGGGGGAAGCCAACGTGACCGATCACGATCACTACGACGGGCAGGCAGCGGATCCGTCTACCGACGGGCAAGCCCCGTCGCCCAAGAAGTCGAAGTTCAGTTTCCCGACTGCGTTGACCGTGTTGGCAATCGTGTTGCTGGTGGTGTGGATTGCGGCGTTCTTCATCCCGTCCGGCGTCTACGAACTCGACGAGGCCGGTTCTCCGATCCCCGGCTCGTATCAAGAGATTCCCTCCTGCGGCGACGTCGGCGACGACACGTTGTGCGTCGACAAGTCGCCGCTGACGATGTTCCAGAACCTGTGGGTCGCGACGCCGAACGGCCTCTACGGCATCGAGGACGGGGAGGGCACCGTCCAGGCGTACAACGAAGGGTTCCTGTTCGGCTCGGCCGAGATCTTCCTCTTCGTGCTCGTGATGGGTGCCTTCATCGCCGTCACGATGAAGACGGGCGCCATCGAACTGGGTATCAAGCGCCTCGCGCTGCGGTTCCGCAACAGTCCGACGTGGCTCATCGTCATCTTGATGGCCGTGTTCGCTCTCGGTGGAACCACGTACGGCATGTGGGAGGAGACACTCGGGTTCTACACCCTGATGGTCGCTCTGGTGATTGCGCTGCAGTTCGATCGGATGGTCGGCGTCGCCATCATCTTCCTCGGTGCGGGCACCGGCGTGTTGGCGTCGACGGTCAACCCATTCGCCACCGGCGTCGCCTCCGATGCCGCAGACATCGGAATCGGTGAAGGTCTGCCGTTGAGGGTCGTCATGTGGCTCGTGCTGGTGTCGATCGCGATCCTGTACGTTCTGCGCTACGCCAACCGGGTGAAGAAGGATCACTCGAAGTCGATCGTCGGCTTCGACATCGACGTCGAACCGAGCGAGGATGCCGGGGACGTCCCGAAGATGTCGAAGCGGCAAACCTGGGCCCTCGTTGTGTTCGGGATGGCGTTCGTCATCATGATCTACGGATTCATTCCGTGGAACGACCTGTGGCAGCAGTTCTTCGGCACGGACTTCCCGCTACCGACCATGGCCGACATCCTCGGTGACTTCTACTTCACCGAAGCTTCGATGCTGTTCATCGTCGCTGCGGTCATCATCGGAATCATCGGCGGTCTCGGCGAGAAGGGCACCGTGAATGCCATGGTCGCCGGAGGCGCCGACTTCCTCAGCGCCGCACTCGTCATCGTTGTAGCCAGGGCTATCACCATCATCATGAAGAACACGTTCATCAACTCATACCGGAAAAAGAAGCTGCAGCCGCCAAAGGTCGACTTCGACGAGATCCAGGAAGGTCTCGAGGAGACGCTGGTC
>JBLWQS010000421.1:0-1647 GCA_048452705.1 Acidimicrobiia bacterium | reverse complement strand
CCATCCTCGCCATAGAACACGAAGGCTCGCTCCGCCCCACGGTTCTTCAACACTTCGATCATCAGGCTGGCCATGCGACGATCCGCCGTGCCGACGGACATCAGCTTCGCACCGGCCGGGTTCGTGAGCGGGCCCAGGAAGTTGAAGACCGTTCGGATCCCCAGTGAAGATCGGACCGGGCCAGCGTGTCTCATCGCCGGGTGGTACCGAGGGGCGAAGAAGAATCCGAAACCGACATCCTTGATCATCGCGACCGTGTCGTCAGGTGCCATCTCGAGGTCGAACCCGAGTGCTTCAAGAACGTCGGCCGAACCGGTCTTCGACGATGCGGCACGGTTGCCGTGCTTGGCGACCTTCACACCGACGCCGGCAGCGATGAAGGCAGCCGTGGTCGAAATATTGAACGTCCCTAACCCGTCTCCCCCGGTTCCGACAGAGTCCACCACCGGTTCCCCGACATCGACGGTCACGGAGGCATCGACCATGGCATCAACAAGCCCGGTCATCTCCTCGGAAGTCTCTCCCTTGACACGGAGAGCGACAAGAAAACCGGCGATCTGGGACTCAGAGGCGTTGCCCCCCATGATCTCGTTCATCACCGAATAGGCCTCATCGCGAGAAAGGTCGGATCCGGCGATCAGCCGATCGAGGACAGCGGGCCATGAAACATCAGACATAGACCGAAACCCTACCCGGTCATGCAAGTGGTGGCATCCCGGCTGTCAGCTCGCCCGCATCATCCTCTTGCGCTCCCGTTCCGTCGTGCCACCCCACACACCGAAGCGTTCCCGGGAATCGACGGCGAAATCGAGGCAGTCACCCTTGACCGTGCATGTTGAACAGACCACCAGTGCGGCACGCTCGTCGTCGCGGGTGCTTGCGAAGAACATGCCGGGATCCGCCTCTCGACATGCCGAGAAGACCGCCCAGGGCCGCTCATCGAGAACCGGTGCGTCGAATGCAGGGATATCCATCGTGTCGTTCATATTCAGACCTTTCTCGTCCAGTACACAGGTAAGACGCACGGCGACCCCCTCGAGGTTCCCGGTTTCCGCGATCACGCCTCAACAGGCGCAGCGGCACGCATCCGAGCCTCGCGGACCGATGTCGGGTCTTTCGGCCCTAGTGTCGAGGCTCACTCAAGCTCGAATATGCATAACATGCACACTGTGCAGAACCGACATGCACAGAATGCGACCCAGCCACACTGATGCAGACCACGCAGACGACACCCACGTATCTCACCGCCCGTGACGTTCAGGAACTGATCCGGGTTGACCGATCCACCATCTACCGGATGGCGGAGTCCGGGCGCCTACCGGCCATCAAGATCGGCCGGCAATGGCGGTTCCCCAGCGATGCGATCCACGAGTGGCTCGGTACCGCCCCCAATGGCGACGCCAGTGCTCTCCCCCGGTCGAGCACACAGGACGTCGCCGATCTCTTCGCTGAACTGTACGGCGTCATGGTCATCGTCACCGACATCGCCGGCAACCCGCTCACGAGCGTCAGCAACCCGTGCGGCTACTTCTCCGCCGTCGCCGGCGAAGCGTCCGCCCTCGAACGCTGCATCACCGAGTGGAAAGCCCTCGGGAACCAGTTCGATTTCGAGCCACGTCTCAGGCCCAGCCACCTCGGCTTCCTCTG
>JBLWQS010000420.1:0-1652 GCA_048452705.1 Acidimicrobiia bacterium | reverse complement strand
GAGGTCGACGTCGGGGATCGGGAGGCGATCGGCGGCATCGTGCGTGACCACGACGTCGAAGCGTGCGTGCATTTCGCAGGCCTCATCGCCGTCGGCGAGTCCGTCGAGCAGCCGGGCCTCTACTTCGAGCAGAACGTCTCCCAGACGATCACGCTCCTCGACGTCCTCGCCACCCAGGGCGTGAACAACGTCGTCTTCTCGTCGTCGGCGGCGGTCTACGGCGAACCCGAGCAGATCCCCATCCTCGAGGATCATCCCCATCGGCCGACGAGCCCGTACGGGTCGACTAAGTCGATCGTCGAGCAGATCCTCACCCAGTACGACCTGACCGGGATGATCCGATCCGTCTCGCTGCGCTACTTCAACGCAGCCGGGGCGGCGCCGGGCAGAGCGGAGCGCCACATACCCGAGACACATCTCATCCCGCTGGCGATCGATGCAGCCCTCGCCCTCCGTGACCCGCTCACCGTCTTCGGCACCGACTACGACACACCCGACGGCACCGCCGTTCGCGACTACATCCACGTGCTCGACCTCGCCGACGCCCACCTCCGTGCCCTCGACTATCTGCGGGGTGGCGGAGCCACCGAAGCGTTCAATCTCGGTAACGGCGAGGGGTACTCGGTGATGCAGGTGATCGAGTCCGTCTCCCGTGCTGCAAAACGCGAAGTGCCGTTCGTCCTCGGTGCTCGCCGACCGGGAGATCCACCGGTCCTCGTCGCTTCAGCCGATCGGGCACAACGGATCTTGGGTTGGGCCCCGGAGCACCCCGAACTCGACGCCATCGTCAAGAGCGCCTGGGATTCGAGAACCCCGGCCTAGCTGTGACGATCGCAGAGAATTTCCCCGGCCGGATGGCGTGATCGGAACCCTTGGAGATCGCCGCAGTAGAGACCCAGTACCTCGTCACCCGGAGCGAAGTCGAGCCTCCATCGGTAACGATGCCGACGAAGCCGCCCCGCCGGTAGCCGCCGTCGGCCGTACCCCCGGGTGGCGGCTGAAACCGACATCACGGAACGACCGGGGACCGGCCGGTGAGCACCACTTTGGAAGGTGGCGCCCACCGATCGGAGCGCGGCTACTTCCCTACTTTGTACGTGTACTCGGTGTTTCCCAACGACTTCCCGTTCTCGTCGAACTCGGTGTAGGTGACCTTGATCTCCTCGAACGAATTGACGAACGCCACACCAGGCTGGCCATGGTCGGCTTCGCCGACTATGGCGTAGTTCATGAGCACCACGTTTTTCAACTCATACCTGAGATACGTTGCCCGAGATCCTCCGAAGGTTGCTGTGAACTCCACTTCGAGCTTGGGGATGATCTCGCCCTTGAAGAGCTTGTCGGCGAGTTTCGGGGTGGCCTTCTCGTAGCCAAATGTCAACATGAATCCCTCAACGATCGGTGTGATAGCCCCACCCCCCCCGGGCCGCCGAATTGGCGGCGTTGTCGGGCAGTTGGGCTCCCCACTCAACCGAGAGCACATCGATCCACTTGCTGTGATTGGCGTCGTCGGACTCGCCGTCGACGCCGTCGTACTTGGCGAAGATATTGCCACCGGTCATGCTGTCCATCTGGAGCGCCAGTAGGTCGCTCAGAGCAGGGGCCGACTGGACCACCGTTGCCGCAGGGGCAGATGATGCGCCTGCACGGTC
>JBLWQS010000419.1:0-1655 GCA_048452705.1 Acidimicrobiia bacterium | reverse complement strand
GATGGCCAAGATGATGAAGATCGTTGCGGACGGTGGGGACGTACCCCCGGAGTTCCGACCCGCATGATCGTGACGACGGTGCTGGCACCGAACCCCGGTATCTACACGGGGCCCGGCACGAACACCTATCTCGTCGCAGATCGCGGCGAGGTCGTCGTCATCGACCCGGGTCCCGTCATCGATCGTCACCTGTTGGCCATCGTGGACGCGATCGGTGACGGCACGCCGGTTGGGGTCGTCGCCACGCACACGCACTCGGATCACGCTCCGCTCTCCAATCCGCTGGCGGAGCGGCTCGGTGTTCCGGTCTACGGCAATCGGCCCGGTCCGGAGTTCGATCCGGACATCCGAATATCGGATGGCGACGTTGTTCGCGTTGGGCGGGCAGTGATGGAGGCGATCTATACCCCCGGCCACACCGATGATCATCTGTGTTTCCGGCTCGGCGACCGTCTGTTCACCGGCGACCACATCATGGGTGGATCGACCGTCATCATGGAAGACGCCTCTGCCTATCTCGAGTCGCTCTATCGAGTTCAGGACCTCGGAGTTCGACGGATCGAGCCCGGCCACGGATCGTCCATGGATGATGCGGGCGCCGTCATCGCCGGGTACATCGAGCACCGCCTCGCCAGAGAGCACGAGATCGTCGAGGCCATCAGGGAGGGTGCATCGACCGTTGGTGACCTTGTCGACATCGTCTACGCGTTCGTCCCGATCGACCTCAGAGCTGCCGCCACGCAGCAGGTGATCGTTCAGTTGCGCAAGCTGTACGCCGATGAATTGGTATGGTTCCCGGCGGGCGAAGCTGGGCCATCCACGATGGTCGAATTGAATGTGAGATGAAGAAACGAAGACTCGCCCTCATTGCTCTCTTGCTGCTCGGATTAGCCGCGCCCGCACTTGCTGCAGAAGAGAAGCAGGTCACGCCGGACGATCTCGACGCTGCGCGGCATCGGAACGCCGAACTCTCCGCTTCGCTCGAGGTGACCGACATCCGCTACGAAGCCGCCGTCGCAGAAGAGATCCAGATTCGAGAGAGTCTCCACGGCCTCGCCAGTCAAGTCACAGAGACCGAGCAGCGCCTTGCCGTTCTACGCCTGACGGCGGAAGACGTCGTTCGTGAGCTCTATATGACGGCTGGTTCCGACGGTGCCGTCTCGACGGTGCTCGGCTCGGCCGCATTCTCCGATATTCCCGTTCGTGGGACGTACCTCGATGCCGCAAGCAACCACGACCTGCGTGTCGTTGACGAGTGGGTAGCCGTAGAAGCCGAGTATCGCCGTCAAGTACAGGAACTCGACGAGGCGCTCGCTCTGCAACGTGACCTCGTGACTGAGATCGAAGCGATCGCAGCACAGATGTTGGTTGAACTCGACGCAGCGAACTCGGAGTACCGAGAATTGCAGGCCACCTGGCAGCGCCAGGAAGAGGAACGGAAGCAACGCGAGGCAGAGGAGAAGCGCCTGCGCGAACTCGAGGAAGCGAGGAAGCGCAAGGAGGCAGAAGAAGCTGCAGTTGCTGCTGCCGAAGCTGCCGCAACCAAAGCCGCTGCTGCAGCGTCCTCAACAACGATTGTCCCAACGACAACGACGACCACGATTCCGAAGACTCCGACGTCGATCACAACCACGTCGACCACGACAACATCGACA
>JBLWQS010000418.1:0-1664 GCA_048452705.1 Acidimicrobiia bacterium | reverse complement strand
GGGGGGACTTGTCTGTTCCCTCTCCCGCCGACGCAGGAGGCGGGGGAGGTGGCCCGGAGGGTCGGAGGGGGCTCTGGGAGATTGAAGCGGGCGGGATGAGGCCGTAGGAGTCAGGACGATTGGGAGATCGGGAGGGTCACTGTGAAGATCGTTCTTTCGGGGATTGAGTCGACTTCGATCGTTCCTTTGTGCTGGTTTGCGACGACGTCGTAGACGGTGTCGAGGCCGAGGCCGGTTCCCTTGCCGGGTTCCTTCGTGGTGAAGAACGCCTCGAAGATGCGGTCCTTGACCACAGGCGGGATTTCCGGGCCGTTGTTCTCGACCTGCACCACGATGTAGTCATCCTCCAGCGCGGCTCTCACGATGATCTGCCCGTGATCGATGCCGGCATCGTGGATCGCATCCGATGCGTTGTCGATCAGGTTGGTCCACACCTGGTTGAGGCGACTGCCGTGAGCAGTGATCCTCGGAAGGTCGGGATCGAAGGAGCGGACCACGGTGATGCCGGCAGTCTTCGATTTCAGGATGAGCAGCGTGTCGTCGATGCCCTTGGCGACGTCGACGTCCTGCACCGGGGCTTGATCGAGATAGGAGTACGACTTGAGTGCGCCAACGAGTTCGCTGAGTCGCTTCGATCCTTCGGAGACCTCGGCAACGAGATCGTTGACCTCCGAACGTGCGGCGAGTGCCTCGACGACAAGGCCTGCCACGACCGTATCTACACCGGAGAGATCGGTTGCTCGGTAGCCGGCATCGGCGAGGACGGGAGTCACACGCCATGCGTCGGCGACGGGAAAGCGATCGAGTACCGCTTCCAGATCGTCCTCGACTTCGGCTCGATCGACGGGGCTCAGGGCCCGATCGGGAGCGGATGCTGATGGGAGTTCGAGCCCGGACGGCAATGCCCCATCGGCCGCAGCTCTCCGCTCTATCGCAGCGGGAAGGAGGGTGGAGCCCCGTGTCACTGCAGCTGCCGGATTGTTCATCTCGTGGGCGAGACCGGCGGTGAGCACGCCGATCTGGGCCATCCGTTCAGACTGGCGCAGCCTGGACTGTTGTTCCCTCCAGCGCGAGATGAACACGTCGAAGAGCGCACGCACTGCCCGTACGTCGGATTCGAGGAGCGTGTCGAGAGCTGCCTTGGGGATGAACACGAGTTCCGTGTCGACCAGCGCACGAGCGGTGGCATTGCGGGGTTCTCCGGTCAGGAGCGACATCTCGCCGACGATGACGCCGGGCCCGGAGACGGCGATGCGGACCGACTGATCGCCCGAGACCTTGAGGATCTCGATCTCGCCCGATATCACGATGTACGCAGTGTCGCCCGGGTCTCCCTCGTCGAACAGCGTCTCCCCCTGAGCGAACGAGCACGTCCAGACGGTATTCGCCAGTCGGTCGACAGCGTCGTCATCGAGACCGGAGAGCAACTCGACGGAGCGCAGGTCGAAGGCGCTCACACCGTATCGAGGTACTGGTGGACCATCGTGACAGCGACCGAGCCTTCGCCGACGGCCGATGCGACACGGCGAACGGCGCCTTCTCGGACGTCGCCCGAGGCGAACACGCCTGGTGCGGAGGTTTCCAGAGGGAAAGGGTCCCTACTCAGCGACCAGTCGCTTGTGAACGTCGTGACGTCGGATCCCGTGTAGATGAACCCCCGGTCG
>JBLWQS010000417.1:0-1701 GCA_048452705.1 Acidimicrobiia bacterium | reverse complement strand
ACCCACCGCCGGAGCGTCCCCTCGTCATTACCCGCTGCAGATCGGGCGTGTCCTGTCCACCACGACCCGCTCGCCGTGGACCCAGGTCTCGAAGACGACGGTGTTCCTCAACCGATCAGGGTCGCTCGCGACCGGATCCCGGTCGACAGCAACGACGTCGGCAGGGCTACCGGGGGAGAGAGGGAGTGGTTCGCCGAGCGCGGCTGCTGCCCCGTCCGTGAAGAGCGCCAGTGCGCGATCAGGCAAGAGGCCTTCGCTTCGCGTGACGCCTGCCCTGTCTCTGGCCAAGGCCATCCCTTCCCACGGATCGGGTGACTCGACCGGACTGTCTGATCCGGCGCACATCGGTGCCCCGGCATGGTCAAGGGATGCGAACGGATAGGTCGACACGATCCGGTCGGGTCCAACGCGATCAGCGATCCATTCGAACTCGGATCCGAGGAACGCCGGCTGAACCGATACGACCACACCGAGACGTGCGATCCGGTCGATGTCCGCGCGGTCAAGCACGGAGGCGTGTTCGATGCGGAGCCGCTGCGGAGATGCACCTCCCGCAACGAGATCCTCATAGAGATCGATGACCGCCCCGTTGGCTCGATCCCCGATCGCGTGGAGTGCAACCATCCCGCCCATCTGCAGCGACGTCTCTGCAAGGAGACGATCCGAATCGTCGAGCCTCATCGTGCCGAGCTCGTCTGGACGATCACTGAATGGGGTGTGCATCGCCGCCGTGTGTCCGCCGAGACTCCCATCGGCGAAGCCCTTGTAGCCCGCCCAACGGAGCCGATCTCCTGCCTCGTCAAGGCGATGAGCCGCCGCCTCAAGATCGCCGACGCTGCGAGCGATGACGAAGCCATGGATACTGATGGGAAGACGATCAGCGACGGCAGTGACTGCTGCGACTTCATCCCCGAGGCTGGCCCATGGCCCGTCGCCGAGCCCGAGCATGGCGCCGATCGAAGTGATCCCGAGGCCGCCGAGACCGGCCATCGCGTCAAGCAGTGATTGCTCGGTCAGCGATCCCGAGGCGTCGAGACGGGTCGAGACGAGGTCGATAGCGGTCTCTCGTAAAACGCCGGTTGGTTGGCCACCGGCGTCACGGTCGATCGAGCCGTCACCGGGATCCGGTGTGGCGGCGTCGACGCCGGCGTGACGAAGAGCGGCCGTATTGGCGATGGCAACATGGCCGCAGTAGCGGTGGACGAGCACGGGCCGATCCGACACGGCCTCATCAAGATCGGCACGGGTGGGCAGACGCTGCTCGGCAAGCGTCTCGTCGTCGAGACGGAGCGCCACCAACGGCTCGCCTGATCCGAGATTCGCCGCAGCCACCCGGATCGCGGCTTGAAGTTCGCTGATGCTTGCGACGCCGTTGAGCGACGTCCCGGAGAGCGAAGCGGCGTATGCCACGGGGTGCATGTGTGCGTCCCGCAGACCCGGGATCAGAACGGCGCCGGCATACTCCTCGACGGTGACGCCGGGGCTCTCGAGAGTTCTGCGATCCCCCACGGCGATGACGCCGTCCCCTTCGATCAGGATCGCGTTGCCGGGAATGCCACGAGCCGTCCTCACAGCGTCGGCGACGAGCAGTTTTCGATCGGCAATCATCTGCGGTGATCCGGAATGGCAGGCTCGAGGATCTTCTGGAGCGCATCATGAACCAAGCCGTTGCTGGACAACACCATCGGTGTTGCCGGCACG
>JBLWQS010000416.1:0-1708 GCA_048452705.1 Acidimicrobiia bacterium | reverse complement strand
GCAGAAACATGCCCTGACCGGCAGGAACAGGGTAAATGGCAACGAGATAACACTCTACTGACAGGGTAGGGTCGCATGATCGATGCATGCAACATCTCGAACCGCTCATCTCCGCCCAGGAACTCGCCGAATACCTCGACGTCCCGGTCGCCACACTCTACGCGTGGCGATACCGCCGGCAAGGTCCACCGGGCCTCCGAGTCGGGAAACACCTCCGCTACCGGCGCATCGACATCAACGAGTGGATTAACGGCCAACTCGAGGACTCGAGTCACGATCGCTATCCCGTGTCAGTACACCCGACTGCGATCAACACCCGGAGGGTCCCGCGTAGAGGCAGGGCTGGCTGATGGCGCGAGATCCAACCCGCCGCCGTCCGAACAGCCTGGACCTGTGTGTGAGCATCCCATGAGAGGGTCCATCCATCACCGGCCAGACCGGCCTGCACCGTGGCGGGCAAGATACCGAGGACCGGACGGACGCGGGCACTCGAAGAGCTTCAATCGAAGGATCGACGCTGAACGGTGGCTCCGAGCCGAGCTGGCAAAGCTCGACCGGGGCCAGTGGGTCGACCCCGACCAGGGGGACATCGAGTGGGCCGACTACTCACAACAGGTCATCGCCGACCGACCCCACCTCAGCGCCCGCACCATCGAGACCGATCGCCTCTGCCACGACCGGGTCAAAGCGTGGATCGGCGACACTCCGCTCTCACGCATCACGCACGAACAGCTACGCCGCTTGATGGCGGAACTCACCACAGTCGGCTACGCCCCTGAGACCGTCGCCCGAACGATGCGTTGGGTCAAGCTCACCCTCAACCAGGCTGTCCGAGACCGGCGAATCGTCTTCTCCCCCGGCGACGGGCTTCGGCTGCCCCGGCCTCGGCGCACCGAGATGCGGATTCTCGATGCCACCCATGTCAACCAACTCGCCGCCGCACTACCGGACCGGTACGGATCACTGGCGACCGTCGCCGCATACACCGGCTTGAGATGGGGCGAGCTCGCAGGCCTCCAACTGTCCGACATCGATATGCAACGCCGAAGACTCTTCGTGCAATCATCGCTCATCGAAGCATCCGGGCAGCAGCCGGTACTCGGTTCGCCGAAGTCCGCAGCCTCAGAGCGGACCATCACCCTTCCCCAGATCGTCATCAGCGCCTTCGAGCGCCATCTCGCCGAATACCCGCCGCCCGGCACAACCGTCTGGACAACCGAGGCAGGTGGGTTCCTCCGTCGAGGAACGTTTGGGAGGACATGGCGTGAAGCCGTCGCTCAGTCAGTCGGGACGCCGTGCCGAATCCACGACCTGCGTCACACCCACGCGGCGTGGCTGATCGCCGCAGGCGAGCACCCCAAGTCGATCCAAACCCGACTCGGCCACTCGTCGATCCAGGTCACGATCGACCGCTACGGCCACCTCATGGACGGCCTCGACCAGCAGACCGCAGCCCGACTCGACGCCATCGCCGCAACCGCACTCAGGCGCGGCGTGGCCCGCGAGACTCCAGGGATCTCACTGTGAACAAGCAGGTAACCACGTGTAGCAGGTCTCCTAGGCGGCTACGCGGTCTCGTTTCCAGAGGGCTCTACCGCGTAGCCAGAGAAGAAAGGCGATGGCTGAACGGCTATTCGTAACTGCGTCTGATCGATGCTCTGAGATCCTTCATCAACACGTACAGGTGGTTTGGATTCTGCTCAAGCGA
>JBLWQS010000415.1:0-1709 GCA_048452705.1 Acidimicrobiia bacterium | reverse complement strand
CCGCAAAGCGGTCCAGGCCCACATCAAGCGGCGTCCGGTCGTGTTCCCGATCGTTATCAAGGTCTGATCGCGGTTTCGTACCGTTCACTCGACTCCCGGGCCATCTGGAGTGCACGACCGAAGATCAGAGCGAGGAGCGACCACATGAGTTGGACGGCCGACGACATTCTCGATCAGAGCGGTCGCGTCGCCGTGGTCACCGGGGCGAACGGAGGACTCGGACTCGAGACGGCCCGTGAGCTCGCTAGGAGGGGCGCCCTCGTTGTGATGGGGGTGCGCAACCAGGAGAAGGCCGAGCGGGCTCTTGCCGACATCGAGGCGGAGATCCCCGACGCTCGACTCGAGCTACGAGCGCTCGACCTCGCCTCGCTTGCATCCGTGAACGGATTCGCCGAGCGCACGATCGATGAACACCCCGAGATCGATCTTCTCATCAACAACGCCGGCATTATGGCGATACCCCACGCGTCGACGGCCGACGGATTCGAAATGCAGTTCGGAACGAACCATCTCGGTCACTTCGCCCTCACCGCACAGCTCATGCCTGCCCTGATCCACACACCGGGTGCCAGGATCGTGACCGTCACCAGCACCGCTCGCCACGCGGCGACGAAGCTGGATTCCGATGACCTGAACATGGACGGGAACTATTCACCGTGGGGCGCGTACGGTCGATCCAAGATTGCCAACATGCACTTCGCACTCGAGTTGAACCAACGTCTTGAGAGCTCCGGGGCCGGGGCTGCGAGCCTTGTCGCTCATCCGGGATTCTCCAACACGGATCTGCAGTCTCGAAGCGCACGCGAACACGGCGGCGCCAGTCAGCGATTCTTCGCGAAGACGGTGCAATGGGTCGGCATGTCGCCTCCGAGGGGCGCCCTGTCGCAACTCCGAGCAGCGACCGATCCGGGAGCACAGGGTGGCGAGTTGTACGCACCGCGATGGGTCAACGCGGGATCGCCGGTGGATCGACCGATCACCAGGTTGCGGAATCGACCGGAGAACATGCGAATATTGTGGAGCATCTCAGAGGATGCCACAGGCATCGAGTTCGACGTTGCAGCGATTGCGTCATCCGCCGGTTCGTAGGGAGCGCCTACTCGGGGCAGTTGGCGAATCGGCCGTAGAAGAGGAAGAATCCCTCGTAGATGCGTCCGGTGTTCACGGCAGTCGTCGTGCCGGGGAGCCAGGGGAGATGGCCGGCGGGTGCATCCGCCGCATAGCGGACGCCATCTTCTTCGACCCACTCGCGGCCGTCGATCCATCCCACCGATCGCCCGAAGGCTCTCCACGTGTCAGAGCGCGGTAGCCCCCGACTCCGAGCGTCTCTCAACGCGTTCGCCTGTGCCGTGAAGCCGAAGCGATCGTTCGATGCCTCGCGCCAGGCGACGTCGATCGCCCGGATGAGGTCGCAGTCCACCATCGATGCCTCGTCCGGATCGAGACCAACGTACCCGCCAACGTCGGCATCGGCGATCAGGAGACGGCGCGTTTCGTGATCTGCTGCCCTCCACTCGCCGGCGGCGAGGAGCGCACGAAGTGGGGATGTGGAATCGGTCATGGGGGAAAGGATACCGGGTACTTCGGAAGTGAGCGGGGTGTGACGAAGGGACCGGTGGGAGTCGAGCGGAGCCTCGCAACGTAGTACGTAGTTCGAGTGACGTAGTACGACTCGGAGGTCTTGTGGACAGGGCATTCGCTCGGGTCCG
>JBLWQS010000414.1:0-1711 GCA_048452705.1 Acidimicrobiia bacterium | reverse complement strand
CCTCGAAGAATCCGGCGGTGAGCCCCCTCCGGATGCTGGCAGTCACGGCCCGATACATTGCCGGGAACACCCCAACCACGCTCCGGTCCGTCCGACACGTCGCAATGACGGTGTCGAGTTCACGCAGGGTCGAGTCAAGCGTGGATCGCGGCGTCGGCACCCCGCTGTTCAAGGAGCGACCGTGCCGACCATCGACTCATTCGGGCTGCTTGCGGTCCCTTCCGTCGTATCGGCATTCCCGCCCGTGCACGCTGCGAGGACCAAGCCAGCGGCAATCCCCTGGACTAAGACGGCGTCAGAACGCTTCACAAGTCTGGACACTCTGTTGTTCTCCCCGGAGTCAACTTCACCGACGCATTGTCGACATCCTACGCGCACTCCGTTGGGAAGCGTCGCGGAATCGATGCGAGCCCAGCACCTGCGGTTGCCGATCAGTTCAGATCCGAGAAGCGCCACGATTCTGTGATTCGACAACACTCATGATGGCTGGGATCGCCTCCGATGCCGGTGCGGGCATGGCGGCACCGCCGGGCGACCGTAGTGCCAATCGACGCAGGTCGCCGTCGGTGGGGTTGACGTCGATCAGGACGGCTCCGGCCTTGGCGGCGATCTCGGCGAGCCGCGCCGCCACGGGCACGCCTCCCGAGGTTCCAACGGTGACACACAGCGAGGCTCGGGCGGCCAGGCTGCCCGCCGTCTTCATCCGGTAGTTGGCTTCGTCGTAGAACTCGTCGAACCACAGCACGTGGGGTCGGGTGGCGAATCCGCACTGTGGACAGACCAGGAGGTCTCGGAGTTCAGGCCAGCTGGACTCGCCGGACCAGGCGTCGAATTCGGTCGGGATCGGGACGATGCCGGTGCAGCCGGCGGTGCAACGCATGCCCCCGTAGTGGCCGTGGATCTCGACGGTTCGCCGGGTGCTGTTCCCGGCTCTGATATGGAGTCGGTCGACGTTCTGGGTGATGAGGGCGAACCGGTCCCCCAGGACACGCTCAAGTTGGACAAGGCCGAGATGCGCGGCGTTCGGTTCGGCCCGCAGAACCTCGACTCGACGATCCAGATGCCATTGCCAACTCCGCTCCGGATAGCGCGAGAAGTAGGCGAGGGTTGCCTTCGACATCGCAGCGGCGCCGTCGGTCGTCCACATCCCGTCCTCACCCCGGTAGGTGCGGATGCCACTCTCGGCGGAGATCCCCGCACCGGTGACGAAGACGATGCTGCCGCCGTCAGACAGACCCGTGCTGATCGCCTCGATGGTGCGTTCGTCGAACGGGATCATCGGACACCAGTGAACGTCGCCGCGCCGAAATTGTCGACGAGTTCGATTGCCAGGTCGTCGTTGGGGAATCCACCGCGGAAGCCGAACTCCTGCAGCTTCGGGAACCGGTCTCTCATGTCGAGGAATCCCTGACACACGAGCTCGTGGGACATCTCCAGTCGCCACAGGTTCGGGAGTTGGCTGAGCAGTGGCACGGCGTCGGGCGTGATCAGGGTGCGGCTGATGTCGAGGACGGCGAGGTTCGGATGCTCCTCGACGATCCGGGCGAGTCCGTCATCGGTGATGTCGCAGCTCCCCACGTACAGGTGAGTCAGGTGGTCGATTCCCGCCAGAGTCTCGAGGCCGTCATCGACTGGACGCGGTGGGACGCCATCCTGCATGAGAATGTGACCGATGGCAGGGTCGACTACGGCGCGATTGCGGCCGACCCCG
>JBLWQS010000413.1:713-1712 GCA_048452705.1 Acidimicrobiia bacterium | reverse complement strand
CACGAGACAGTGCGCCTCGGACGTCTCCTCGACACCGAACTCCGCCCGGAATCGCTCCGCTGATAACTCCAGCAGGCGACGGCGCCAGCAGGTCAACATCGACACCGCGGAAACAACAGACTGAACAGTCATGAACCCGCCCATATCGGCACCTATACGCCCCTCGACAGCCATTCATACTGCCGGATATGCACTCCCCGTTGGGTGTGCTTATCTGATTTGGCCCCACTTTGGGTTGTTTCGCTCGCTTGATTTGGCCCCACTTGGCGCACTGGTCCCTACTCTCGGTGGCTTCTGTAGAGAGGCTCGTCGAGGTGGGAGAGGGAGATGTCGAGGGTGAGACTGTTCGAAGAGATTCGTCGTGAGCGTCGTGAGGGCGCGTCGATCCGCTGGTTGGCTGATAGCCATGGTGTGCATCGCCGGACGGTGCGTCAGGCGATCGGGGATGCGACGCCGCCGTCACGTAAGACACCGCAGCGTGACGCTGTGGTGTTGGGTCCGTGGAAAGACACGATCCGGGGTTGGCTCGAAGCTGATCTCAAGGTTCCCAGGAAGCAGCGGCATACGGCGCGTCGTGTGTGGGAACGACTCGTTGGTGAGCATGGTGTCCAGGTCGGCGAGTCGACGGTGCGTCGATACGTGGCTGGGGTGAAAGCCGAGCTGGTGAAGACACCGTCGGTGGCTGTCCCGCAAACCCACCTGTTGGGCGCCGAGGCTGAGGTCGATTTCGGCGAGTTCTCTGCGTGGCTCGACGGTGAGTGGATCCGTCTGTGGCTGTTCGTGATGCGTCTCTCCGCGTCGGGTAAGGCGTTCCATCATGTCTTCGGGAACCAGTGCGGCGAGTCGTTCTATGAGGGCCACAATCTGGCGTTCGACTATTTCGGTGGCGTCCCCGGAACGATCCGTTACGACAACCTGAAGGCGGCGGTGATCAAAGTCCTGTTGGGACGCGACCGGTGGGAGAACCCGAAGTTCATCGCGTTGCGGTCTCATTACAGC
>JBLWQS010000413.1:0-703 GCA_048452705.1 Acidimicrobiia bacterium | reverse complement strand
CTGTCTCCCCGGTATCGACGGGGCACATGAGAAGGGCGGCGTTGAGGGCGAGATCGGCCGGTTCCGTAGGCGCCATCTCGTCCCCGTCCCACGGGTCGAGTCGCTCGACGAACTGAACGCCCTCGTCGGCGAAGCCGACATTGGCGATGATGCACGTGTCATTTCGGGGCGTCCCCCGGTCGACGGTCGCCGCATCACTGTGGGGGAACACTTCGCTCTTGAACAGCCGCTGCTCCAGACGCTGACCGTTGAGTCGTTCGATGTGGCGGTCGATCTCGAATGCCGGGTGGATCACAAAGCCAGGATCTGTGTCCGTCAGGCCCACTACTCGGTGCCGGTCCGGCTCGCCGGATCCAAGATCCGGGTCCGTCTCGGAGCCTCCCATCTCGAGATCGTTGACCGTTCCACCGTCGTGGCACGCCACCCACGGTCGTTGCACAAGGGCACCGAAACGTTGACCCTGGACCACTATCTCGAGATCCTGACCCGCAAACCCGGCGCCCTGTTGGGAGCGACCGCTCTGGTCCAGGCACGACAAGCAGGGACGTTCACCCAAGCACATCAACGATTCTGGGACACCGCGCGACGCCACTACGGCGACCAGGCCGGCACCCGAGCGCTGATCGAGATCCTCCTAGCGCATCGTCGCCTCCCCGCCGCCTCGATCATCGAAGCACTCGACGCAGCCAACACAGCAGGCATC
>JBLWQS010000412.1:0-1712 GCA_048452705.1 Acidimicrobiia bacterium | reverse complement strand
GCTGCAACGAGTCGGGCAATCCCGCCCAGACCAACGAGACCCAGTCTCTTGCCGCTGGTCTCGCGGCCCTGCAGTTCTGCGCGAGGCCACTCCCCAGCGACCATACGGGCCCGGGACGAATAGGCGCCGCGGAAGAGCATCATCGTGGCGGCGATTACGTACTCTGCAACCGCCCTGGCGTTGGCTCCGGTCGCCGGGTGAACCACTACGCCGCGCCGGTCGCAAGCACTCATATCGATGTTGTCAAGCCCCACCCCAAGACGGCCCACCACCCGCAACTGGGGAGCAGCGGCGAGAAGCTCTTCATCGACCCGGGTGCGATTGCGAACGATGATGGCTGCAGCGTGTTTCACAGAAGCAAGCAATCGAGGCCGATCATCGACGAGTGCCGGATCGAACAAGATCTCGTGCTCGCTGCGGAGCGGGGCCAGAGCGGCATCGTTCATGAACTCAGATACAACAATCAACGACATTCGAACCTCATGCTCATTGTGTCCCACAGAATGGAGCCGATTCCGTTCTCGAGATCGGAGGTGTCGCCTCTCAACCTCAGCGGAAACTGGAGTCTCGGACTCTCGGGAGAAAGCCTAGTACTCGACGCCGTTCGGCAGAATCTCCGACCCACCGGTTGGGAGCGGAGGCACACTCCCTGCCACAGCTCGAGAGAATCCATGCCATATGTGTCTGACGGAGCCCCGGTTCTTGGCCCGACCGTTGTCGATGTCTCTTCATCGTGGTCATCCTCCCATGGGGGGTATGGACTCCCACAACAGATGGACCACTATCCGGGGTTCAGATCACTGATGTCACGGCAATGTCACGGATCGACCGATCCACGAAACGAACCCTCGCCGGGAATCCATACCTGGCAAGGGCTTTGTTGGAGCCGGGGACGGGATTCGAACCCACGACCTACGCATTACGAGTGCGTTGCTCTACCGGACTGAGCTACCCCGGCGGGGGAGCGGGAATGGTAGCGACCATCCGCTCGTTGCGGCACCTGCATAGGATGGGTCGGTACGACTAGGGAGACCCGTGGCGGATCAGGTGAACTTCGAGCGCGACGCGATGCAATATGCACCGCAGCTGTATTCGGCAGCCTTGCGTATGACGCGGAATCCGGCTGACGCCGAGGACGTCGTCCAGGAGACGTTCCTCAAGGCCTACCGGGCTTACGACTCCTACACAGAGGGCACGAATCTGAAGGCCTGGCTCTATCGGATCCTCACCAATACTTACATCAACAAGTACCGGAAGGCACAGCGTCGACCCTCCGAGGTCGAACTCGGCGAACTGCAGGATCTGTACCTCTACAAGCGCCTCGGTGAGGCTTCGGGAGCGTCACAGAGTGCCGAGGCAGACATGCTCGATGCATTCGTCGACACCGACGTGATCGAGGCTCTCGAGTCCCTCCCCGAGACGTTCCGGCTACCGGTGTTGCTCGCCGATGTGGACGGTTTCTCGTACAAGGAGATCGCAGAGATGCTCGACATTCCGATCGGCACCGTCATGTCCCGACTCCATCGGGGAAGAAAAGCGCTCCAGAAGAAGTTGTGGGACGTGGCACAGGAGCACGGCATCACAGGGAATCCATCATGAGCGGTTGCGATCACGCCGTCGAGTACATCTATCCATACCTTGACGAGGAGCTCTCGTCCTTCAAGAAGGCGCGTATCCGTATGCACCTTCGTCACTGCTCCAACTGCACGGAC
>JBLWQS010000411.1:0-1713 GCA_048452705.1 Acidimicrobiia bacterium | reverse complement strand
CTCTGTGGCGCTTGTTGAGAAGGAGCGGCTCGGCGGCACCTGCCTCGTACGGGGCTGTATCCCGGCCAAGACCTGGCTCGAAACGGCTTCCGTCTACCAAACCGTCGCTCGCTCGTCTGAGTTCGGCGTCGTCTCCTCGGAACCAGTTCTTGACTGGTCGGCTGCGCTGGCACGAAAGAATCAGATCGTGGACGGCCTCGTCAAGGGGCTGTCGGGGCTTCTGAAGACCCGAGGAGTCGAGATCCACAACGGCTTCGGTCGGATCATCGATGGCGGTGTCGAAGTGACCGCACTCGATGGGACGACAACGCAATTGTCGGCGGCAGCAACCATCATCGCCACTGGCTCTGTCCCTCGCACGATTCCCGGCTATGAGATCGACGGTGAACGAATCGTCACCAGCGATCACGCCCTCGACTGGGATCACCAACCCGATCGCGTCGCAGTGATAGGAGCCGGTGCAATCGGCGCGGAGTTCGCCTCGATGCTTGCCGATGTCGGGAGCGAGGTCTTCCTCTTCGAGGCCCTCGATCAGATCCTTCCCGGCATGGAACCCGAAGCGGTCAAAGCTGTCGGTCGTTCCTTCAGGAAGAAGCGCATCAAAGTCAAGACCGGCATGCAGGTCGGTGCGCCCGGCTTCTCACCAACGGGGGTGACGGTTCCCGTGGGTGACGAGTCCGTCGAAGTTGACGTTGTGCTCGTTGCCGTCGGCCGGGCACCGGTCACCGATGGTATCGGTCTCGAGACAGCCGGTATCGCAACGGACCGGGGGTTCATCCCGGTCGATCCCGAGACGATGCAGACGGTGGCCCCGAACATCTATGCCGTGGGCGACATTGTCGCGGGGACCGCACAGTTGGCCCATGTCGGTTTCGCTGAGGCCATCGCTGCGGTAACCCACATTGCGACCGGCGAGACCGCGGCGGTCAACTATCGAGCGATTCCGATGGTCGTCTACACACACCCGGAAGCGGCAGCGGTCGGACTCACGGAAGCCCAAGCGATCGAGCAAGGGTTCGATGTCGAAGTGACGAGTCATGGGATGCGCGGCGTCGGTCGCGCCATCATCCACGGTGAGACCGGCGGCATCGTCAAGATCATCGCCCAGAAGGACGGTCCGATGCTCGGCGCGACCGTGGTCGATCCGAATGCGGGCGAGATCATCCACGAGTTGATGTATTCGGTCGGTTGGGAAGCCCTTCCCTCGGAAGCTGCAGCATTCATTCACGCCCATCCAACGATCTCTGAGGGCATCGGTGAGACATTGCTCGCTGCTGCCGGACGGCCACTGCATTGACGACGAGAATTGAAGCCCGGACACGAAGGAGCACGAACGAATGCCCGTGACGGTGACGATGCCACAACTCGGCGAGACGGTGACCGAGGGAACGATCCTGAGTTGGGCCAAGCAGGTCGGCGAGGCGATCGCAGAGGACGAAGTGCTCGTTGAGATCTCGACCGACAAGGTGGATACCGAGATGCCCTCACCCGCATCCGGTGTGATCAGCGAGATTCTCGTCCAGGCCGGCGAGACCGTGATCGTGGGGACTGCGATCGTGGTCATCGGTGAAGCCGGTGAGGCGACGACCCCCGAGGAGCCGACGATCGAACCGACGGGTACGCCGGCGATGGGTCCGACGGGTACGCCGGCGATGGGTCCGACGGGTACGCCGGCGATGGGTCCGACGGGTACGCCGGCGATGGGTCCGACGG
>JBLWQS010000410.1:0-1716 GCA_048452705.1 Acidimicrobiia bacterium | reverse complement strand
GGATGTAGAACACGCCGAGGTCGAGATCCCGGGCCACGAGGCTGGGGCTGAATGGGATCACGACGAACGTGGCGAAGGTCGCGGCCACCACGATGTACGGCGCGGCTTTGAAGATCGGCGCGTCGGCGCCGTCCGGGACGAGGTCTTCCTTCTGGATGAACTTGGCCGCGTCGGCTAGCGGCTGGGCCCATCCCCACCGCCCACCGGCGTAGTACGGGCCGATGCGATGCTGCATGTGCGACATCACCTTCAACTCGGCGTAGATCGCCAGGAGCGCCAGGACGATCATCGCGCCCAGCGCCACAACCACCTTGATCACCACGTCGATCCAGAAGTATCCGGAGATCATGGACGCACCTCCGGTGCGCAGCAGACAGACCACAGACCACAGACCACAGCCAGATGTCCAGACTCGGTGGTCTTGCTGTTATCTGTTGTCTGTTGTCTGTCGTCCCTCGTTCTCGGGCCAAAGACTGGAGGCTGCGAGATCATCTATCCACATCCCCTAGAACAAAGTCCAGGCTGCCCATCACCGCGACGAGGTCGGGGATGAGGGCGCCTTTGAGGACCCATGGGAGGATGGACAGGTTCGAGAACGAGGTCGAGCGGATCTTGAGGCGATACGGCTTCTGGCCGCCTTCGGAGATGAGGTAGTAGCCGAACTCGCCCTTCGGGTTCTCGCCCCGCACGTAGACCTGGCCCTTCGGGACCTTGAGGACCCGCGGTGCCTTGGCTCGGAGAGGACCGTCTGGAATCTTGTCGAGGGCCTGGAGGACGATGCTTGCCGACTCTCGGATCTCCTGAAGACGGACCCAGTACCGGTCGTAGCAGTCGCCGTTGTTGGCGCTGATGACATTGAAGTCGACCTGGTCGTACGGCAGGTGATACTCGTGTTTCCGCAGGTCGTATGCAACTCCGGATGCGCGAAGGTTCGGACCCGACAGCCCGTATTCGACGGCCATGTCGCCTGGGATGCTGCCGACACCGACCGTTCTCGCCTTGAAGAGTTCGTTACCGGTGACGAGCGTGTCGCTGTCTTCCGTCGACTGGAGGACACGTTCCATCGCCGCTCTGGTGGCATCGAACCATCCGGCGGGGATGTCCATCGACACCTTCTTCTGCGTCTTGCCACCACCGGCGGCCGGCTTGATGCCGCCGACCCGGTTGAAGTTCGGATGGAAGCGCCCGCCGGTCATCCCCTCGATGAGTTCGAGGACATGCTCGCGCTCTCGCAGTGCGTGGAACAGCGGCGTCGTCGCACCGAGTTCGAGCGGATACGACGATGTGAAGACGATGTGTGAGGAGATCCGGAACAGCTCGGTGAGGATGAGACGGATCCACTGTGCCCGCTCGGGGGCTTCGATTCCCATGAGCTTCTCGACGGCGATGATGAACGGAACCTCGCTCGCGAACCCGGAAACCCAGTCGATTCGGTTGACGAGCGCCGTGATCTGCGCGTACGTGCGAACCTCAGAGAGCTTCTCGTAGCCACGATGCATGTATCCGATGACTGGTTCAACGCTCGTGATCCGCTCACCGTCGACGTTGGCAACAAGCCGGAGCACGCCGTGCGTCGAAGGGTGCTGGGGCCCAATATTGAGCGTCATGTCCTGAGTCTGCAGCTCGACAGAAACCGCGACCTCGGACCGGTGCATGAGTTCCCGATAGTCGGTCATGAGCGCACCTTCGGCGCGCAGCAGACAGACCACAGATCAC
>JBLWQS010000409.1:0-1719 GCA_048452705.1 Acidimicrobiia bacterium | reverse complement strand
CCAAGGCGACCGGCGACTTCGATCACAGCGGTTCGCGTGATCGACTCGAGGATGCCGATCTTGAGGCCGGGCGTGTGAAAGACACCATCGCTGATCCATCCGATCGAGAAGGTTGGTCCTTCAAGAACGTGGCCTCTGCGTCCGATCAGGAGGGCATCGTCGAACCCATCGTCCTGGGCCGCCACGGATGCGGCGAGATTGAACCCGTACGACAGGGCCTTCGCTCCCGTGAGTTCGGACCAGTCACCGTCGGTGTGCCACGGCGCCGTCCTCGATTGAACGGTCATCGTCAGCGAGCCCGGGCGAACCGCCTCGGCAAAGACAACGACGCGCGAATCGGTACCCGGGGCTCTCGGATCGGACCCTCCCGACACGAACACCCGAACGACGCTCTCCCCCGCAGTTTCAGCGGTCGAACGGCACCATGCAGTGATGGAAGCGCGGTCGGGAGTCGGTAGTCGGAGCTTCGTAGCACTCAACTCGAGCCGGTCGAGATGTGGTTCGAGACGGAAGATGGAACCGTCATAGGAACGCATCGCCTCGAAGCACCCGTATCCCCGCTGGAACCCGATGTCGAAGACCGAGATCACAGCATGTTCCGGATCTACCGGTAGCCCGTCGATGAGAACAGATCCGAGAACAGCCATGTCCCGAGCGTACTCCGTAGTCCGTAGTCCGCAATCGGTACCTGGTAGTCGGTAGTCGGTATCCGGTAGTCGGCGAAGGCCTTCCTCGTCTTACTTGAGGCTTGAAGCTCGAAGATTGAAGCTCAAATCTCCTCGGCTGTGACGCCAACCGTGTGCCAGCCCTCCGCTCCATCCGGTCTCGGTGATACTTTGGCCTCGGTTTGGGTGAAGCCCGTGCGGTCGGTGGCACGGACCGAGATGACGTGTTTCCCGGTCGGAAGCTCGCTGTCGAGCTTCCACTGGACCCAGGCGCTCTCAGAGAGCGGTTCCGATAATTCGGCGACCACCCACGGGCCACCATCGATCTGGACCTCGACGCGTTCGACCCCTTTGGTCGGCGCCCATGCGACACCTCCCAGGGTGTAGGAACCTGCTTCGATCGTCGCTCGATTCCGTGGTCGATCGATACGCGACTGCGTCTTGATCGGAGCCTCCTTAGACCAACCCCGTGGGATCCAGTAACCGTCGAACGAGTCCCATGTCGTCAACTCGATCTCCGTCAGCCACTTCGTCGCAGACACGTAGCCGTACAGGCCGGGCACCACGAGACGAGCTGGGAAACCGTGGTTCGCCGGAAGGATGTCACGGTTCATGCCGATCGCCACGAGGGCATCTCGATCGTCGAGAGCGGCATCGATCGGGAACCCAACCGTGAAGCCATCGATCGACCGACCGACGACCTGTTCAGCTCCATCCTGGACCCCCGCCATGGCGAGCAGGTCTCTGAGGAACACGCCCGTCCAGAGGGCGTTGCCCACAAGATTGTCACCGACCTCGTTAGACACACAAGCAAGCGTGACGTATCGCTCGACCAGTGGCATCGAAGCGATCTCGTCATAGGTGAGCACGA
Organism: Acidimicrobiia bacterium; assembly: GCA_048452705.1. Lineage (GTDB taxonomy): Bacteria > Actinomycetota > Acidimicrobiia > Spongiisociales > UBA5794 > JAHEEL01. The sequence goes on along the minus strand of JBLWQS010000409.1, from coordinate 183 downwards.
TCTCGTTGTCGACCAGACCCTTGATCGTCAACGTCCACTCCTCCGGATCAATCGTGGGAACCACCAGGGCCGTATCGATTCGGTAGAACGTTGTACCCCCCACGACGATCGGAGGGACGCCGGCCAGATCGAAGTCGTTGGCGGATGTCGGATCGAATTGGATCTCCACAGGGTCAGGGAGAA
>JBLWQS010000408.1:0-1722 GCA_048452705.1 Acidimicrobiia bacterium | reverse complement strand
CTCTGGGAGCTCGAACCTGCCGTTGCGGTCGTAGGCCTCCCCCGATTCTGGTTTCGGGCCTGCGGGTAAGGTCAATCCGTGAGTTGGATTGACGTCATCGACGACGACTCTTGGGATGGTGAACTGGGCGCGCTGCACGACCGGGTTGCGGATCCCGCGAGTGGGAGGGTCGATCACATCATGGGGGTCCACTCGCTCAATCCCCGGTCGCTTGCCGCCCACGACACGCTGTATCGCTCGGCGATGCGCGGGACGGCCACGCTCCGCAAGGTCGATCGGGAGTTGATCGCTCTCGTCGTCAGCACGATCAACGAGTGCCACTACTGAGTGATCCATCACCGGCGCGGTCTGCGCCGTCTCCTCAAGGACGATGAGCTTCTTGCACGCATTGAGGACAATTGGCCGACGGCGGGTCTCAACGATCGGCGTGTCGCGATGCTGCGCTTCGCCGAGAGACTCACCCGCACACCAGGGGCGATGAACTCCGAGGACGTTGAAGCTCTCCATGCTGTCGGATTCACGGACCGGGATGTGCTCGATGTCGTCGAGGTGATCGCCTACTACGCATACGCCAATCGGATCGCCGACGGCCTCGGCATCACCCTCGAACCGTGGATCACCGATGACTGATCCGGCCGAACAGGCTCGGAGAATCCATGCCGACCTGCCAGTCGTGGACGGCCACAACGACTTGCCGTGGGCGCTTCGCCTCCGGACCGAGTCCGATCTCGACAGAGACGACCCATGTGGGCCTCTCGATGGCTACCACACCGACGTGCCACGCCTTGCAGCAGGCGGCGTCGGAGCGCAGTTCTGGTCCGTGTTCGTGCCCGCATGGGACCCTTCCCCGTTCCGGACGACGATCGAGCAGATCGACCTTGTACGCAGGATGACGGACCGCTGCGACCGACTTGCCCACGCCGACTCAGCCATTGACGTGGCCGATGTTCGTTCTCGAGGCCTCACGGCTTCTCTCATGGGAGCCGAGGGTGGCCACTCCATCGAGAACTCGCTGCCGGCACTCCGCACCCTTCGAGCGCTCGGAGTGCGCTACCTGACGCTCACACACGCCGACACGATCGACTGGGCCGACTCTGCGACCGACGATGCCAGACACGGTGGCCTGACGGACTTCGGGGAAGAGGTAGTCCGTGAGATGAACCGGATTGGGATGATCGTCGACATCTCACACGTCTCAGCAGACACGATGCGTCATGCCTTGTCCGTGAGCGACCGGCCGGTCATGGCCTCCCACTCCAGTGCGCTCGCCCTGGCCCCGCACCCCAGGAACGTGCCCGATGACGTGCTCGAACTCGTTCGAGCCGCCAACGGCGTCGTGATGGTCAACTTCTATCCACCGTTCGTCGGCAGAGCAGGAGCGAAACAAGCGGCCGGCATGTTCGCCGTTCAGCGAGACCTCAGAGAACGCCTCGGAGACGACACCGCCGTCGAGGAGGAGATGAAGCGACTGATTGAGAAAGACCCCTACCCCGAGGTCACCGTCTCCGACGTCGTCGATCACATCGAGTACATCGCAGAGGCAGCCGGTGTCGATCACGTCGGCATCGGCTCCGACTTCGACGGCATCGACGCCACCCCCATCGGCCTCGAAGACGTCTCGACCTACCCGGCGATCACGGTCGAACTGCTGGTTCGCGGATGGGAGGAACCAGAGATCCGAAAGGTCCTCGGCGAGAACGCGTTGAGAGTCCTCGCTGCGAA
>JBLWQS010000407.1:0-1728 GCA_048452705.1 Acidimicrobiia bacterium | reverse complement strand
GGCCGCCCCGATTGGGACGGCCTAAGTTCGTTTGAGGTACAACATCGATGAGCAATCAATACGACAAGAACAAGGGCCGCGGCCAATCCGGCAAGGGCGGGTCGCAGAAGCGGTCGAGCTCGAGCTCCGGTTCGGGCTCATCCGGACGCTCAGGCGGCTCGGGCAAGTCGAGCGGCTACGGCCGTTCGGGTAGCTCGGGAAAGTCGGGCGGATCCGGGAAGTCGAGCGGTTACGGTCGTTCGGGGAGCTCGAGTGGTTCGGGCAAATCGAGCGGCTACGGTCGTTCCGGGAGCTCGAGTGGCTCAGGGAAGTCGAGTAGCTACGGGCGTTCGAGTGGGTCGGGTAGCTCGAGTGGATCGGGCAAATCGAGCAGCTACGGCCGATCCGGGAGCTCTTTCGACCGAACATACGGCAGCGATGACCGTCGGTCGTCGAAGGATGACAAGAAGGCCGAGTGGGAAGGCCATCAGACGAAACGCCGGCGCGACCTCCAGGGTGCGGCGGTTGATCTTCCCAATTGGATCGTCGAAGCACTTGTTCGGGTCACGCCGAAGGACAGGATCGCACCGGCGCTCGAGGCGCTCGGTGAGGCCTCCGCCGCGATGATCGACGGGCGCTACCACGCCGCTGTCAAGGACGCGAAGCGGGCCAAGAATCTCTCGCCACAGGACACGACGATACGGGAGACACTCGGTCTCTCTGCCTATCGGATCGGAGATTGGGATACGGCGCTGGCTGAGCTTCGTGCGTACCGGCGTATGGCCGGAGATGCCTCGCACCTCCCCATCGAGATGGACGTTCTCCGTGCGAAGGGCAGAGGCAAGGACGTGAAGGCGGCCTGGGACACGCTCCAGAAAGCGGACGTCGCTCCTGCGGTCTGGAAAGAGGGGAAGGTCGTCTACGGATCGTATCTCCTCGATGAAGGGGACGCTGATGGGGCCTGGGATCTCACCGGCCCTGATCGAGTGGGACCGAACGCAAAGGAGTCCGATCTCCGCGTCTGGTACATCGCTGCACGCGCAGCGGCCAGTAACGGCGAGACCGAGACCGCTCGGAGGATCGCGGACGCCATCGTGCTCAACGATCCCTCCTTCCCGGGTTTGGATGCACTCGATCAGGAGATCGCCCGCAACTCCTGACGCGAATCTGTCACAGGCTCCTCATACGATCGAGTCTCCCGCACCTCCTCGGATCGAGAGGAGATGTCATGGACCTCAACCTCGTCGTCATCGCAGGGCGACTTGCCGCAGCACCGGAGATCAGGGTCTTCGAAGGGGGAGCAACGCTCGTCCGCTATCTCGTCACAACGAGAACGGAGGAACCGCGCCGACGTATCGATGTGGTACCCGCCGTGCTCTGGGACGCGGACGAAGCCGCCACACTGTTCGAGCGGGGTGACCGCATCTGGATCGCCGGCTCTATCCAGCGCCGATTCTGGAGCGACGACCACAGCCGGAGGAGCCGGATCGAGGTGGTTGCCCATCACGTGCAAGGTGGCGTCGAGGCACTCCTGGGCGAGACCGATTCGATCGAAGCCTCGATGATGAAGGATTCCGCGCCGGTCTAACGGGTTCTTCCGTATTCGGCGACCCAACTCACCTCCTCAGTGCCGTCTAACGTTCACCGCCATGAGAAGAGTTCAGATCGCATCCGCAACCGGTCTTGCGGCGGCTGCAGGAGCAGCCGTCGCAGATGCGGGCGGGAACGCAGTCGATGCCGCCATCGGTG
>JBLWQS010000406.1:0-1730 GCA_048452705.1 Acidimicrobiia bacterium | reverse complement strand
CTCGAGGTAGTCGTTGGAGATCGGAACCCAGTCTCCGAATGGAATTCCGAGTTCCGGGTACACATTCATGAATCCCGGGTCCGGCGCACCAACGTGTCGGCTGTCGATGCGACCGACGATGACGCGCTGCAGCGGGTCCCACTCGTTCCATGAGTTGATGACTGCGTCGGTCATTGCCCCTCCACGCTCTCGCTCGCTTCGTCAGCGCTCATCTCGTACAGGTCCTCTTCCGCCTTGGCATGAGCCTTCGGAATTGCCTCACGAAGGGCGGAGACGATGAAATCCACGTCATCTCTCGTAATGACCAGTGGCGGCGACATCACGTTCAGATTCTCGACCGGTCGAACGATCAGTCCGAGCGCATCGCACTCGTTGGAGACCCGCTTGCCGATGTCGATCTCAGGGGGGTACACCTCGCGCGTTTCCTTGTCGGCAACGAATTCGATACAAGCCATGAGATGGGAGCCGCGTACGTCGCCGACCATCGGGAGGTCGTAGAGAGTCTCCAACTGCTCCATCAGGTACGGACCGATCTCCCGAACATGCTCACGGAGTCCTTCTCGCTCGATGATCTCGATGTTCTTCAACGCCGCGGTGCACGACACCGGGTGACCGGAGTACGTGAAGCCAAGCGCGATATACCCGTGTTCCGTCTTGTCGATGACATCGAAGATGCGATCGGAGAAGATCACCGCTCCGAGAGGGAGGTAACCCGACGTGAGACCCTTCGCCGACGTGATGATGTCCGGCTGGATCCCGAATATCGACTCGGAGGCGAACCACTCACCCAGCCGACCGAAAGCCGTCACAACCTCATCCGCGACGAAGAGGATGTCGTTGTCCTGACACACCTGCCACATCCGGTGGAAGTAGTCGGCCGGTGGCGGGACGACGCCCCCAGAGCCCATCACCGGTTCGGCGAAGAACGCGGCCACCTTGTCCGCACCGCCCAGTTCTTCGATCTTCGCTTCAAACTCGGCGACGAGTTTGTCGGCGAACGCCTGCTCCGAGAGCCCCTCTCCGTAGCGGTAGTGGTTAGGCGAGCTGAGGTGATGAACGATGTCGTCGAGGTAGTGGAATTCCTCCTTGCGGTCTCCCGGCTTCCCCCCGATCGAGACGGCGGCATAGGTCGAACCGTGGTAGGCGTCGATGCGGGAGATGATGTGCTTCTTCTCGGGCTTCCCCCTGGTTCCCTGATAGAACTGGATGATCCGGAACGCGGCATCGACCGCGGTCGATCCCCCGGTCGTGAAGAAGACGTGATTCAGATCGCCGGGGGCCAACTCCGCCAACTTCGCCGCCAGCCTGGCTGCGGGAGGATTGGTCATGTCGACGAACGGGTTTGCGTAGGCGAGGGTGCGCACCTGCTCGGCTATGGCCTCGGCCATCTCCTCGTTGCCCAGGCCAATGTTCGTACACCACATGCCCCCGACGGCATCGAGGTAGCGATTGCCGTCCATGTCGGTGATGAAAGCCCCTTCGCCCGAACCGATCGGCAAGGCACCCTCGTCCGCGATCATGTCGAAGACTTGGTACGGGTGAAGATGGTGGCGACGGTCGAGTTCGACAATCTCCTGCGTCGTTGACTGGTCCTTGGCTGACATGCGGCAAGCCTCCTGTGGCGTCTCGGCTGTCGGCTCGGTGGGCGGCCTTCCTATGCCAACTTCGGCCCCGGCGGCACTCGCCCTATCGGTTGATAGCTTAGTCGCGAATCCGTTCGGATACCATCA
>JBLWQS010000405.1:0-1730 GCA_048452705.1 Acidimicrobiia bacterium | reverse complement strand
GTGCGGTCACGGCCTTCTCCCCGACGTCGACCATGCGTACGTTCCCTGCATCGTCGAGGTGGGTCAGTTCATCGGTCACCGAGTACCTCCTTGCGGCTTCTCGCTTCCGGCCAGTGAATCATTTCGAGTTCCACGGTACCGCCGGGTTCGACGCGACCGCGTCCGACCGGTACGACGGCGAGGGCATCGGCGAACGCGAGCGCGGACAAAACATTTGAGGATTGTCCACCCGACATGCGGGCATGCAATCGGCCGTCGCCATCGCGCCCGGTTGAGACCCGAAGGAATACGGTCTTCTCGGGATTGGTATCTGCCCCATCGTCGAGAACTCCCTCGACACGATCGCGATACAGACGGTCGGCTCCCATCATGGCAAGAAGTGCCGGCCGCATGAACTGCTCGAACGAGACGAATACCGAGACCGGATTGCCCGGCAGACCGAAGAACGGAACACCACCAACGGTTCCGAATCCGAACGGCTTCCCCGGCTGCATGGCGATTTTCCAGAACCCGACCGTACCTCGATCTCGCAATGCGAGTTTGACGATGTCGTAGGCCCCCATCGACACACCACCGCTGGTCACGATCGCGTCGGCACCGCCGACCGCATCTTCGAGAGCGGCATCGAACGTGCCGACGTCGTCGTTGATGATGCCGTAGTCCCTGACCTCAGCCCCCAGGTCCGCCAACAGACCGCTCATGAGTGTGCGATTCGAGTCCCGGATCGCACCAAGTTCGAGATTCAGAGTTGACGGTGGAACGAGTTCGTCGCCGGTCGACATCATGGCGACGATCGGCCTACGACGAACGGGGGGACGCATCCCCATCGACGCCAACACCGAGGTGTGGGCTGCCCGTAGTCTCAATCCCGCATCGAACACCCGTGCACCCGCCCGAACGTTCCCGCCCGCGGGCCTGATGTGGTCACCGACCGCTGCCGCTTCCATGATCCGAACGGAGTCTGATCGATCGCTCTGCGTCGCCTCGACGGGAACGATCGCATCGGCGCCGTCGGGGATCGGGGCTCCCGTCATGATCCTTGCGACCGTACCCCTCGTGAGAGCGACCGACGGAATGGCCCCCGCCGCAATGTCGTCCACGACCGTGAGTTCTCCAGGTGAACCCACGGTGTCTGCTGCGATCACGGCGAAACCATCCATCGCCGCGTTCTCGAAACCGGGGAGATCTTCCGGGGCGTCGACATCCCGGGAGAGAACGGCACCAACGGCGTCCGCGAAGTCCACGTCGATCTCGTCGAGCAGTGGCATGCTGTCCAGCACTTCGGCCTGCATCTCTGCGAGTGGGCGCATCAACCGGTCACCGATCGTTCGGAACCCGCCGCGAGTCGACGGATGTTCGGGGCGTGCCGGACCAGCACGATCACTGCGATGGCAGCGGCCCACACAAGGGACCAACCCCGGTAGCCCGAAAGGGCGAATCCCGGAACGTAGAGCACCATGGCGCCGATTGACGCGATCGACGCCACCTTGAACACGAGGGTGACGACGAGCCAGACAATGGCGAGCAAGACGCCGAAGACCGGGGCGAGGAACATGGCTGCGCCGATCGCTGTGGCGACGCCACGGCCGCCACGGAACCGATGCCAGATCGGCGCGATATGGCCCAGTACGGCTGCGAATGCACAAGCGAAGGCGAGTGTTTCGACCGAAGCGGTGTTCGTCACGATCGCTGCCCAGGCAGTTCCTATCGCTGCCGCAGCGGCACCCTTG
>JBLWQS010000404.1:0-1731 GCA_048452705.1 Acidimicrobiia bacterium | reverse complement strand
CAGCGACCGTGGATGAAGATTCTCATATTCGTGCGTCATCGTACCCCACCCCCGCCACCAACACCGACACACGCAGGCAGCAGCACGTCGAACGCAACAACCCGGACACCATCCACCCGAATGTGACGGCAAGCAGACGAACACGCCAACCCCCAACCAACCAGACGACCCCACGGAGACCGAACCCACACCAGCCGGTAGCTCACATCCAGGCGCGAAACCGTTGCACAGGAGCGCATAGGCGCCGACTTGGGTGGGTGGGCGGGCGATGGTGTGTTGTCCCTGCCTTTGAAGGCCCGGTACTGCAACACTCGAAGATATCGTTACCCGAGTGAGCGGACCCAGCACCCCCGTTGTCCACTCCGCGTTCGCGGCTTCGCCGCGGTTCGGCGAGTCTCATTGCTGTTGGGTGATCTGATCACATGAGCCATTCCACACTGGATCGGCCGGGTCTCCAGCGTCGTGGTCTTCGTCTTGAGTATGCGACGATTGGGTGGAATGTTGGTGAGGCGGTCCTCACGATCTCGCTCGGCGTCGCGGCCGCCTCGCTCGCCCTCGTCGGCTTCGGCATGGTCTCCATTGTCGAGGTCTTCGCTTCGGGCGTCGTTGTCTGGCATCTGCTGCCCGGTCATGACGTGGATGACAGCGGCCGGACCCGGCTTGCACTGCGATTAACGGCGGGTGCGTTCGCTGCTCTGTCGGTCGTTCTTGTGGTGGGTGCCGTGCGTGATCTGGTTTCGGGGAGGATCGCTGGCGAGTCTCCGTGGGGGATTGTGTATCTCGCGGTCACGGCCTTTGTCATGTTCGGGCTCGCCGTTGTGAAACGTCGTACGGCCGACGCTCTCGACTCGGTTCCGCTGCGGTCCGAGGCAACCATGACGTTCCTCGATGGGATTCTGTCAATCGCGACGCTGGCGGGCCTCGCCCTGAACGCATATGTCGGGTGGTGGTGGGCCGACCCGGCCGCAGCACTTCTCGTCGCTCTCGCGGCCGCGAACGAAGCCCGCGAGAACTGGGCCGAGGCTTCCGAGTTCACCTGAGCGCCGTCGCCCGCGGATGCCCGCACCGGTATCGCTGTGTTCGATGTCGAGCCGTGACCGATGGAGTCCCACGGGAACCCTACCGCCGCCCATATGGGCGGGGGCAGCTGTGTTGCGGAGTGAGAGCGGCGACCTCGCTGTTCCGAGACCATCCGTTCTGGGACACTTCGTAGGGGGCGGCTCCACACGATTGTGGGTGATCGTCTTCAGGGTCGACGCAAGGATCAGGGAGTATTGTTGACGCATGGCCACGGATCTCAACGCAGATCAGATCGCCCGATTCCTGTCGGAGCATCCACAGTGGGTGCTTGAGGGTGCCTCGATACGACGAGAGTTCATCTTCGATGACTTCAACCAAGCCCTGGGATTCGTCGTACGGATCGGTGCAGCATCCGAAGTCGCCGATCATCACCCAGACATCGATATCCGCTGGAATAGGGTGACATGTCTTCTCTCGACACACTCGGAACGTGCCCTGACATCGAGAGATCTCGCCCTGGCTGCGAAGTTCGACACATTCTCCTGAACCACCCCGGCATCACCCGACCATGTGGTCGACGCCTAGGGAGCAGACCGGTGCCGCTACGGGCGGCCTACTCGTTGTCGGCGGTATTCGTTCCCCGACCGTGCTTCCAATATCCGCGTGCGGTGACCATTTGACGGGCCAACCCGCGATCCTCGAACAAGTGGC
>JBLWQS010000403.1:0-1735 GCA_048452705.1 Acidimicrobiia bacterium | reverse complement strand
ACAACCCGAGCATCCACCGGTACGTGGTACGTCGCTTGGTGCGTGAAGCCACTGAGGACATGGCTGCTGAGGTGTTTCTCCGCGCGTTCGACTCCCGCGGCGACACCGGTACGCACGGATGGGTCACGGTTCGTGTCTGCCGTGGCTCTGCGGCATTGCAGCGCACATCACTGGAAATGAGGTGCGACGCCTTGTTCGCGAATCCGAGGCGCTCAGGCGCATGGACCGAATCGGCCCTGCTCGTGACGAAGTCTTGGGGATTGCATGGCGCGTCGACGCGCAACACTGCATGCAGCAATCGGGCATCATCAATGCCATCAATCGACTGCGCGATGACGAGCGTGAGACCCTCTGCCTCTATGCCTCGGCGATGTTCGACGATGTGTCCGAGAAGGTTCCTAACCGGGTGCCGCTGGTTCGATTCCAGCCGAGGGCGCCAACCGACATGCTTGTGTACAAGGGGTTCCCACGCTTCGCATGAGTAGCCGTCGGCGTGGTCCGAGTCGTTCCATCGCGCGCCTGTCGCGTGCGCTGTCGATTCGCGCGACCCGTAAGCCACCGTTCAACACGCCGAACTGTCTCACCGAGAGTGGTCGACCGACGCACCCGCAAAGTGAACGTCCGCCGCAAGGCCGAGGACTGCCGCAAGGAGGACGACTCACTCCAGAAGGCGGGAATCCCTGTCACCACGTCTGAGGACAAGTAACGAGTGCAGTCACCGACCAAGTTCGAGGCCGCGGTCGGGTGGTTCTCGTCGTTGGTTCCGACCAAGGTCCTTCCGCCAGTTCGCGACTGTGGCATGGAGACGCTCGTATTCGGCTTCCGTGATGCCGAAATCGGTAGCCGTGAACCTTCCGAGGGTCGACAGCGCATCGACGAAGCCGGCTACGTCAAAGCCTGTGTCCTTCTCGGCTGCCAAGACCAACAGCGATTCCATCTCGAAGTGGCGCGTCAGTGCGACCAGATCGAGGAAGTCCCGGGCTTCGGCACGGTCGAAGAGTGCGAGCACCTTGTTGGCGGCCAGTTCCTCCAGAGCCAGTGTCGGTCCGTAGCTGCTGGGCTCGACCGGTAGGGCTCGATAGTCGATAGCCAGATCGATCTCACACCGGTCGTCACCGTCGCTCACCTCAATGCGAGCGAACGTCGAGAGATCGCGCTGTCTGCTGTGGTCAAGCTCTGCTCGATCGAAGGCCTCCTCAAGGGCGTCGCGCAGCGCGCTCAGCGCCTCCTCCTCCCCGGGGACTGTGAAATAGTCGAGGTCACGTGTCGAACGCTCGATGAGACCCCGCGCCAGGAGACCACCGGCACCGGCCAGAGCGAAACCCCGAGCTTCCGGGAGCCCGTTCACGATCTCTGCGATGCGTTCCTGGAGAGGTGTCAGCACAACAACGCGACGTGACGGTGCCGCTCCAGCCAATCGGCCCAAGCGTTGCGCACATTCCGGGGCAGGACGAGCTCATCCCACAGATCGATCAACTCGTCCGAACGAATGAACCAGCGAACATCGTCTTCGTTGCCCTCACGGAGAACCTGTTCGTACACCCGCGCACGCTCCTGGCGATCGGCAAGGTCGTAGCTGCGGGGAGGACCGCTCCAGCGGATGTGTAGTGGCAACTCCACAACGCCGGTGGCCTTCTCCACATCTACGGCATCGAGATCGTCGGGTACGGCGGGAACCTGAGCAGTGGCTCTTGTGACTCGCTCCATGATTGTCTCAGCGTACCGCCATCCACCG
>JBLWQS010000402.1:0-1735 GCA_048452705.1 Acidimicrobiia bacterium | reverse complement strand
TCAGTACTCAGTACGGCAGCCGCCCTCAGGCGGCTGGTCCCTACCGCTTCTTCAGCCGCTTCCGTTCGCTCTCCGTCAGGTGACGCTTCCTGACCCGGATCGCGTTGGGCGTGATCTCCACGAGCTCATCTTCGGCGATCCACTCGATTGCGATTTCGAGCGTCATCTCCTTCGGGGGCTTCAGCTTGATCGCCTCGTCCGTCGAGTGCGTGCGGATGTTCGTGAGCTGCTTGGTCTTGGTGGGATTGACCTGCATGTCCTCCGGGCGAGACGCCTCGCCGATGATCATGCCTTCGTAGACGTCCGCATTCGGGCCGATGAACAACTCGCCCCGCTTCTGAAGATTGTCGAGGGCGAATCCTGTGGAACTCCCAATCCGGTCGGCGGCCATGGCGCCGCCCTGGCGATGAGGGAGTTCGCCTGCCCACGGCATCCACCCGGCATGGTGCTGGTGGAGCAAGGCCGTTCCGCGGGTGGCCGTCATGAGGAGCGAACGGAACCCGAGTAGTCCCCGTGCCGGTGCGGTGAGTGTCACGATCGTGCGCCCGCTGTCACCCGGCCGCAGGTCGGTGACCTGACCCTTCCGGGGAGCAACGGCCTGCGTCACGGTGCCGACGTGTTCGTTTGGCACGTCGACGACCGCTCGTTCGAGGGGTTCGTGAGGACGTCCGTCGATCTCGCGGATGATCACCTCTGGCCGGGAGACCTGAAGCTCGAAGCCTTCACGGCGCATGGACTCGATGAGAACGGCGAGTTGCAGTTCGCCACGTCCGGCAACTTCGATGACTTCCGGGGATGAAGTGGCACCAATGCGGATCGAGACGTTCCCGAGAACCTCACGGTCGAGTCGCTCTTTGATCTGGCGTGAGGTGACGAACTTTCCGTCCCGACCGGAGAGGGGTGACGTGTTGACACCGAAAGTCATCCGGAGCACGGGTTCGTCGACTTCAAGGCGGGGGAGGGCTTGTGGATCGATGGCGTCGGCGATCGTGTCGCCAATCTCGACCTCGGGGAATCCAGCAACGACGAAGAGGTCACCTGCGACTCGTTCCTCGACATCGATCCTGTCGAGATGCTCGAAGCCCATGAGTTGGCTCAAACGACGCTTGACCGGCGGTTCCTCGTCGTTCGAGTGGCAAAGAGCGACCTGTTCACCCGCTCGGAGCGTTCCTTCAACGACTCGCCCGATCGCGAGGCGACCGAGGTAGTTCGAGGCATCGAGGTTGGTGACGAGTGCCTGAACCGGAGCATCCGGGTTGCCGGACGGGGCGGGGATGCTCTCAACGATAGCGTCGAGGATCGCGGAGAGGTCGGTGTCTTCCCCCGGAATCCCGGTACCGACCATTGCGTGGCCGTGTCGAGCGATCGACGAGATGATCGGGAAATCGATGTGGTGATCTTCAGCATCGAGGTCGAAGAAGAGTTGGTAGATCTCGTCGGCGACCTCTTCGATCCTGGCATCGGGGCGATCGACCTTGTTGATCACAACGACGGCGGGAAGCCCCTGAGCGAGTGCCTTCGAGAGGACGTAGCGGGTCTGTGGCATCGGGCCTTCTGCGGCATCGACGAGGAGAAGAACGCCGTCGACGAGTGTCAACGCCCGTTCGACCTCACCACCGAAGTCGGCATGGCCGGGCGTGTCGACCAGATTGATCTTCGTTCCCTTCCATGTGACCGTGGCGGCCTTCGCAAGGATGGTGATCCCGCGCTCGCGTTCCTGGTCGCTCGAGTCCAT
>JBLWQS010000401.1:0-1744 GCA_048452705.1 Acidimicrobiia bacterium | reverse complement strand
TCTCTTCACCGCGACCGCTATGGGTGTCCTCGCGCCGCTGAACGCTCGGCAGATCGGCAACGGTGAGATCCAGGCGCTCACGATCGGGCTTTTCGTCGTCACCGGCCTGGCCGCTGCAAGCGTGGGCCTCGGTGCGAACCTGTCACTAGCGACCGGACTGCCCTCGTTGTTCGCCGGAGGTCTCGTTCTCGTCCTCACCGTCATGGCCTACAACGAAATCGAGTTCTCTACAGCGGCGGTCGCTACGCAGATGACCCGCGTCGGAGAGATTGCCGATGACTTCTGGCCGCCGGTGTGGAAGTGGCCAAAGAGCCTCGGTCAGCCGGACACCTTCAACATCATTCAGCCGTTCATCGAGACGTTCCAGATCGCGATCGTCGGGGCCGTCATCGGGAACATTCTCGCGATTCCCCTTGCGTTCTACGCGTCGCGCATGACCGCACCATCGAATGTGGCCTACCGGATCGCCAAAGGCATCCTCAATGTAGTTCGCACCATTCCGGACCTCGTCTGGGGCATCTTCTTCGCCACCGCCGTCGGATTCGGCAATCCGTTCGCCGGCGCGCTGGCCATGATCATGTTCTCGCTCTCGATCATGGCCAAGCTGCTCTCTGAGACGGTCGACTCGATCGACATCGGACCACTTGAAGCCGCTCGAGCCTCCGGTGCCACGCATAACCAGGTCATCGAGTATGCCGCGTTCCCCCAGATCAAGCCCAACTATGTGGCGTACGCCCTCTACATCTTCGAACTGAACATCCGGGCATCCGTCGTAATCGGCTTCGTCGGCGCCGGCGGCATCGGTCGTCTCCTCAACGAGCGCCGCAACTTCTTCCAATGGGATCAGGTCATGGCGATCGTCATCGTGATCTTCGTCTCCGTGCTATTGATCGAATGGCTCTCGATCTGGGCGAGGAGGAAACTGGTATGACCGTACCGGACCTCAGCCCCGAGCAGAAGATGGAACAGTTCCGTCCCGAGGAGCCACGCGGCCCGCGCATCACCCGTTGGGTGGTCAGCATCCTGATCATCGTGCCGTTCATCTGGGCGGTGGCAGGTCTCGAGATCTCGCCGGAAAAAGTCTGGAACGCCCCAGCCGAGATCTGGACTCTCCTCACCGGCATGTTCCCGCCCGATTTCGACGACAGTGGCCGGATCGTGTCCAAGCTTCTGGAGTCGATCTATATCGCATGGATCGGAACGATGATGGGAGCCGTCTTCTCGTTCCCCCTCAGCTTCATGGCTGCGACCAACGTTGCACCGCGCTGGATGGCGATTCCGACCAGGGCGTTCCTGAGCGCCATCCGGGCATTCCCCGAACTGATCCTCGCCATCATTCTCATCGTGCCATTCGGCCTTGGCCCGTTCACCGGAGCGTTGGCGATCGGCCTGCACTCCATCGGCACACTCGGGAAACTGTCTTCTGAGGTGATCGAGGGTGTCGACGAAGGACCCATCGAAGCGATCGGTGCATCCGGCGGGACGCTCGCGCTGCAGATGCGATACGGAATCATCCCACAGGCCATGCCGAACATCGTCGCGTACTGGCTGTACCGGTTCGAGATCAACATCCGTGCTTCCGCCGTCCTTGGCCTCGTCGGGGCCGGAGGCATCGGTGCCGAGATCGTCGCCAGGCTGTCGTTCCGCGCCGACTGGCCGAAGGCCGGTGCAGCACTGCTGGCAACGATCGGTGTTGTCCTCGTCGTCGACGCAGTGTCATCGTCCATACGTCGGAGGATCATCA
>JBLWQS010000400.1:0-1757 GCA_048452705.1 Acidimicrobiia bacterium | reverse complement strand
CGACAAGGGCGTCGGAGGTCTCCTCGATGGCCAGTTTTGTGAAGTGACCGGAAGGTCTGGCGGTCTCGATGTCCACGGCGAGGTGCGATGGGGCCGGTTCGGCCATCGCTGCAGGTAGCGTGTCCTCCAGACTCCGTCCGAGTCCGGTCCGCCGCCGGCTGACGTCGTTACCACGGGTCGGAACGTCACCGAGAGCGATTCGCTCGACCGCTTGCTGCACGTCGGCGTCCGGACGCGTCCCATCGGTCCAGACGCGAATGAACGGAGGTGCCCCATCGCGGGGAGTCACCTCTGCCGAAGCGACCCCAGGCAGGGAACACACCTCTCGGCGCATATCCTCAGCGGTCATGTCGATCCCCCTGATCGAACCCCAATTGGATTGTACCCCATGATCGGGTCGCAGGGGAAGAGTCAGATCGTCGACCGGACTCTCGCCCGAACCATGATGCATGCGTTGGCCAGGTAGTCGAAGTTGTGGCCGTCGAGGTAGTCCAGCACATCGTCGCTCTCGGCGCCGGGCTGGACCCATACGGTCGTGAAGCCCAGCTCCTTTGCCTGCTTGAGAACCCGGAGCGTCCGGGTCGGCGGTACCACGAAGTTGACGATGTCGGGCGGCTCGGGAAGGTCGGCAAGAGTCGCGAACGTAGGATCACCATCGACCGTGTCTCTGGTGGGGTTCACCGGATACACCCGGAAACCCTTCTCCTTGAGATCGAGGTAGATCACGTTGCCGTACTTCCGCGGATTGTCGGTAGCGCCGACGATCGCCACGACCGGATCGCCTTCGTTGAGGAGGGTGCTGATGGTGTCCATAGGAGAGTGAACGGTACAAGGCCACTGCCGCATTCCCCGCTTGTCAGACCCTGGAGTCTTCGCCCTTTGTCCGAAGGACCGCACCGAACGTCTCGAAGAGGATCTTGACGTCCCCCTTCATCGACAGCGTCTCGACGTACTGCTCATCGAGAGCGGTTCGTTCGGCAACCGAGATCGAATCCCGACCATGGACCTGCGCGTATCCAGTGACACCCGGCTTCACCTGGAAGCGGGGGTTGTCGAGACCGATGAGATCCGCCTCTTCGGGCACGAGGGGGCGGGGCCCGACGAGTGCCATCGAGCCCTTGAGGACGTTCCAGAAGTTCGGCAGTTCGTCGAGCGACCAGCGTCGGAGAAATCCGCCGACCCTCGTGATGCGGGGATCGTCGTCGATTTTGATCGTGTACTCATCATCGTCGTCGCTGTAGCGCAGACGATCGAGGTGCTCGTTGAAGACTTCGTCCTCGTGGTCGATCACCATCGTTCGCATCTTCACCATCCAGAAATCCCGCCCTTCACGACCCGTTCGGAGTTGCCGGAAGAACGCTGGACCCTTCGAATCGATCTTCACGGCGATCGCGGCGATCGCTAGCACCGGAGAAAGCAGCAGCATCGCGACGAGCGCTATGGCGATATCAAGGGACCGCTTCGCGACCACGTAGCCATGGGAGATCTCGTCTTCCTCCGGGTCCCGCATCAGTGCACCAAGGACGAGCGACACGAGAGCAAGCGCCTCTCCAAAGAAGAACGCGATCACGACATGGAGCACCGGGTCATCCATTGGGAATACGAGCACGGCGACCGCGCCGATCACGGCGACGAACCACGCAACGGCCAGCCGAACGGCTCGACCGCGGGCGACCAGGATCTGCCCGATGAACAGCCCCGCCGAAGCGAGCACAACTCCTGCGGCGGCGAAGGCTGCGACCGACACGGAAGGCCGG
>JBLWQS010000399.1:0-1763 GCA_048452705.1 Acidimicrobiia bacterium | reverse complement strand
GCTCGAGGTGGCCATGCAGCTCGGCGTGCTTCCGATCGATGATGCCGGCCAGGAACTCGAGGACCTGCTCTCTCAGGAGATCGGCATCGCCGAGGTACTACTCACTCCGCGCTCGTCGTATGTCGGCAAGGTCGTGTCCAACGGTGCGATTGGTCGAACGTTCGGAGTCGTAATCCTCGGCCTCCGACGAGGCGACCGGGTGCTGCCCACCACGGAGCCGCTCCGCTTCGGAGACGCTCTCCTCGTCAGGGGCACCTGGAACGCGATCCGGACGATCGCTGATGAGCAACGCAACTTCGTCGTCGTCGGTCAGCCGGAGGAGATCGCATCACAGGTCACCGAGTTGAACGCCAAGTCGTGGCTGTCGATCGGGATCCTTGTAGCGATGGTCGTGTTGATGGTGACGGGGCTGGTGCCGGTGGTGATCGCGTCGATGCTTGCCGCTGGGGCGATGTTGCTGACCGGGTGCCTGACGAGAACCCAGGCCTACCGGGCGATCTCCTGGTCCACGGTGATCTTGATCGCGGCGATGATCCCGATGGCAGTCGCGCTCGAGAGCACGGGCGGGGCTCAACTCATCGCAGACGGATTGGTCGACACCCTCGGAGCGCTGGGTCCCATCCCGCTGCTTGCCGGGGTCTTCCTCGTCACGACGGCGTTCAGCCAGGTGATCAGCAACACAGCGGCAGCCGTGCTGATGGTTCCGATCGTCCTGGGTGCTGCCGCCGGGCTTGGCGTGAACCCTCATCCACTCATGATGGGTCTCGCCGTTGGCGCCTCGTCGGCCTTCCTCACACCGATCGGCACAGCCCCGAACCTGATGGTCATGGCACCGGGTGGCTACCGATTCACCGACTACGCGAAGGTCGGCGCACCGCTGCTCGCCTTCTTCCTCGTGGTCAGCCTGATCCTCATCCCCATCATCTGGCCCTTCTAGTCGAGGCCTCATCCGAGACTTGGAGTCGGTCGCATCGCACGACATACTCAGGCCATGGAGTACCGACACACACAGTGGGGATACACAGCGATACCGACGTTCCTCTTGTTCGCGGTAATCATCCCGTTCACCGTGAACGATGATGAGACGACGGTCGCGATCACGGCCATGCTGATCGCGTTCACCGTTGCTCTGCTCGCCATCGTTCTCCTCTTCAGCCGGTTGGAGGTCACGGTGAGCAACGGACGGATCGTTGCCGCGTTCGGCTTCGGTCGTCCTCATCGGGAGATCGAACTGTCAGACGTCGTGGCCGTCCGCCAGGTACGCAACACGTGGATCCAGGGATGGGGGATTCGGAAGATCACGGGCGGCTGGATGTACAACGTGTGGGGCCTCGACGCCGTTGAGGTCGAACTCTCCTCAGATACGGTCTTCCGTATCGGAACCGACGACCCCGAGAACCTCCACACCGCGATCGCACTCCAGATCAAGCGATAACCACCCGGGGAAGCTTCCGGCCGGCATCATGGTTCCATCTCTTCGACCGGCAGATGCACCCCCCTTCTCCTGTATGACGATCCGTGATACATTTATCACATGACGCATGCAATATCCGTACGGCTCGACCAAGAGGCGAACCGCGCTCTCCGCCAGATGGAGGCCACCGGCATGACCCGATCAGAGGCCATCAGGGCGGCCTTGATCGAGACAGCGTCTCGGCTGAGCGACAAGCAGACACTCGCCTCGGAGGTGGCGGCGCTGGAAGCAAACGCCGAAGATCGGGCCGAGATGCTTGCCGTCGCCGACCTCATGGAGAGTCTCCGTG
>JBLWQS010000398.1:0-1767 GCA_048452705.1 Acidimicrobiia bacterium | reverse complement strand
CCCGATCCGGGATGATCTGTTCGGTTCGGGTCCGAGGGGTGATTCGTGATTTCCACATAATTCGGTCAACGCTACCGGGCACCGATCCGTTCCGCTTGAGAATTCCCAGGGGCTGCAAATGCTAGCCCTAGTGCTACGAAGTGCTTACAATTGCAAGCATGCTGTTCTGGCCAATCGACTCCGAACTCCCTCCCGGGTATCCCAAGGAACTCGAAGGTGACTTCGATTTGAGGGACGGGCGACACGCTCGGATCCGGCCGATCCTTCCCCAGGACTTTGACGACCTTTCCGAAGCGATCAAACAGGCCGATAGCCAGACGCTCCTGCATCGCTTCTTCACTGCTGCCCCACATCTCTCCGCGAAACAGATCCACTACCTGGCAGAGGTCGACTACCGCCGCAGATTGGCGCTCGTCGCAGCCGATGAAGAGGGCCATGGGATCGCCGTGGCTCGGTACGAGTGTTACAGAGACGGCAACGTTGCAGAAGTAGCGGTCGCGGTGACACCTGAGTGGCGTGCCGGCGGCCTCGCAACCGAGATGCTTCGTCGTCTCGAGGAGCCGGCGGGCAGGAACGGCGTCACCGAGTTGGATGCGGTCTATCTGCCAGAGAATCGTCCGATCGCAAAGGTCTTCGAGCGCTTGGGATACTCGGATCAGCGCATCGAGGACGGTGTGGCACGGGTATCCAAGGCTCTCGTGTGAGTTTCCGGCGCGCGGGCGATTTCCCAGGAACCGGAGAACAGTACTGTGGGGTCTTCGGGGTCGACGGTGAAATCGATCCCGGTGAAGGCGTGAATCGATGGTGGAAGGAACCTGCATGGAGCCCGTGAGGAGTTTGCACGACCTCCTCGATCTGCAAGACGTCGATGCTCACATCGATCGACTGATTGATCAGCGCCAAAGCCTTCCCGAACTCGTCGACTACCGCGCGACGCATGAGGCAACGGTGCGGGTCGGAACCGAACGTGACGAGACCGCCGCTCGCCTGCGCGAAGTCGAACTCGCCGTCGATAAGACGAGCGGCGAACTCGAGATCACGCAACAGAAAGCGAGCGCCGAGGAGATGCGTCTCTATGCCGGTGGTCTGAGTGCTCGCGACGCCGACTATCTCCGTCGTGAAGTTGAGCTTCTCAAGGGCAAGGTCAACGGGATGGAGGAGGAAGTCCTCGAGCTGATGGAGTCCCGCGAAGAGATCGAGGCTGATCTGGCCCGTCTCGAGGCCGAGCTTGAGGTCGAGACCAGTCACAAGGCGGCACTCGAGGCCGGTATCCGCGAATCGTGGAGGCTGATCGACGCAGAGATCGCCGTCAAGGAGCATCGCAAGAGCGAACTCATGCCGCTGGTCGATGAGGATCTCATCGACCTCTACGAAGGCCTCCGTGAGTCCCGCGACGGCCGGGTCGTTGGTGCACTGGAAAACGGCGTGTGTGGTGCTTGCCACCTGATCCTGTCATCGGCCGAAGAGAACGAAGCCCGCCGACAGAATCCGCCCCGCTGCATTCACTGCCGGGCCATCCTCGTTCCCTGACCACTCGGCCTGGTTCGAGTCGTCAGCCCCTGATCACGACGGTTCGGGTTCAGGTGTTGTGCGACCGTTCATCCGCCATGCGCGCCACGCCATGCGGACGGCAAGGATCAGGAGGAAGACGCCGAACATTCGGCGCAGGAGATCCGGATCCAAGCGCAAGGCGATCTGCGCTCCCATGACGGCACCAGCGATGCCGGCGATACCGATCGGTATCGCCAGACGCCACCGAACGTTCCC
>JBLWQS010000397.1:0-1772 GCA_048452705.1 Acidimicrobiia bacterium | reverse complement strand
CCTCCTCGAGCGTCGCAAGAACGTCCTCTTGCCCCCAGAACGAGCCTTCGAAGTCGAGTTGTGTGAATTCGAGCTGGCGGTCCGCACGGAGATCCTCATCCCGGTAGCAGCGTGCCACCTGGTAGTACCGCTCGACGCCGCCGATCATCAAGAGTTGTTTGAACAGTTGGGGTGACTGCGGCAACGCGTAGAACTTTCCTTTTCGGAGGCGTGACGGGACGAGCATGTCACGAGCACCCTCAGGAGTCGACGCGATCAGCGTCGGCGTCTCAACTTCCAGGAATCCCAGGTCATCCATCACGTCACGCATCGCCCGAATCGTCTTCGAACGGGCTCGGAGATTCTCGGTCATCGACGGTCGCCGAAGGTCGAGGTAGCGGTACTGGAGCCGCTTTGCTTCATCGACCTCGATACGGTCGTCGATCTGGAACGGCAGCGTCTCGGACGGACTGAGCACGGTCATCGTGCTCGCGACGACTTCGACCTCACCGGTGGGTAGGTCCGCATTCGCCATGTCCGCCGGTCGGAGTCGAACCGTGCCGACGATGGAGATGCAGAACTCCATGCGGAGACCACTCAGTTCTTGCTCAGACGCGGGAGCATCGTCGGGGTTGAGAACGACCTGAACGATCCCGCTCGCGTCGCGGAGATCCACGAAGATCACTCCACCGTGGTCGCGGCGTCGGCCGACCCATCCTGCCAGCGCTACCTCTGATCCCGAATCGGAGGCACGCAGAGTTCCGGCGCCGTGGGTCTTCATCGTCTCAGCCATGTCTCGATCTCCTCTAGTGCGACCTGATTCTGTTCGCCGGTCGCAAGGTCGCGTGTGGTGACGCGGCCTTCGTCCCATTCCTCGCCGACAACGAGGGCATTGGCCGCTCTCGCCCGGTCGGCTGCCTTGAACTGTGCTTTGACCGATCGATCACCGGCGGCGGCATCGATTCGTAGGCCTGCTCCCCGTAGCCGACGGACGAGCGCCACTGCATCCGATCGCCGTTCCGGACCCGCCACGATGACGTAGGCGTCGAGGGAGGGAAGCTGCTCACTCTGCTCGCGGGCAAGGAGGATTCGATCGAGCCCCATCGCTAGTCCCACCGCGGGTGTCGGTCTGCCTCCGAGTCGTTCGAACAGCGGGTCGTAGCGGCCACCGCCGCCGACCGAATTCTGTGCTGCATCGAAGTCGAGGGGTACGTACTCCCAGACGGTCCGGTTGTAGTAGTCGAGCCCACGAACCAACGTCGGGACGATTCGATACGGAATGCCGGCGTCCTCGAGACCTCGTCGAACGGCTGCGAAATGCTCTGCAGCCTCGACTGAGAGGTGGTCGGTCGGTGTGGGCGCGTCGGCCACGACAGACGCATCCGCCTTGGAATCGAGTACTCGGAGTGGGTTCTCATACATGCGGCGCAAAGCGTCGTCAGAGAGCTCGTCTCGGCGGCTCTCCAGGTAGGTGATCAGCTCTGCTCGATATGCCGATCGATCCTCAGCGTCGCCGATGCTGTTGAGTCGAACCTCGACGTTGCGGATCCCGAGCTCCTGGAGATAGCGGTATCCGAACTCGATGACCTCGATGTCCGCTCCAGGAGCCGCTTCACCGACGTATTCGATGTCGGCCTGTAGGAACTGGCGGGTCCGTCCCTTCTGAGGACGTTCATAGCGGAACATCGGGCCCCAGGAGCTTCCCTTGAACGTACCGACGACTCCCCCGGCTTGAATGAGGGCTCGGACGACCGATGCGGTCGCTTCCGGTCGTAGCGTCAGCGAGCGTCCGC
>JBLWQS010000396.1:0-1776 GCA_048452705.1 Acidimicrobiia bacterium | reverse complement strand
GGAGACATGAGCATCATCCTCGACGGTCGAGGTGAACCGGTCTGCGTGATCAGAACGACCCAAGTCGAGACCCGGAGATTTGGCGATGTGGACGAGTCGTTCGCCTGGGACGAGGGGGAGGGCGACCGGACGCTCGCGTCGTGGCGCCGTGCCCACGAGTGGTTCTTCGAGCAGGTCGGTGTCCGTGTTGAGGAGGACACGCTCATGGTGCTGGAGCGGTTCGAGTTGCTGTGGCCGGCAGTCGACGAG
This sequence comes from Acidimicrobiia bacterium, assembly GCA_048452705.1. Classification (GTDB taxonomy): domain Bacteria; phylum Actinomycetota; class Acidimicrobiia; order Spongiisociales; family UBA5794; genus JAHEEL01. The sequence continues at coordinate 1,527 of JBLWQS010000396.1, read as the reverse complement.
CCCCGCAAGTGACCAACTGATGCGTGTGTTCGGGCCGAACTCGGTGGGTCGAGAAGTGTGTCGGCTATCGTTGAGGACACCCGAGGGAGAAACATCGTGAGAACATCATCAAGCCGGATCCCGGTAACACTCATGGCGGTGGCCCTACTCGCCGCAGCTTGCTCGAGTGGTGTGTCGGACGAGGCAGCTGAGCAGGTTATCGCCCGGTGTGAACCCGTGTCCCAAGCGACGCTGGACTACATCGAGACCGGACTGACGGTCGACAACGGGACGCTCAGTAACGCGTCGGCCGTGGACTCCGACTTCGGTCCGACGGTGTGGGTCATCGGAGCCCAGTTCAACGGCGACGGTTTCGAAGGGGACAGATACATCGCGATCTGGGCTGTTGTCGACGGCATCGAAGTGAGCGAGATTACGAAGATGGCGGCGGCCGACGATTTCACCAAGGGAATCTCCACCTGGGGAGAAGACTTCGGGACGGACCTGGCACTTATCGACGGTGTGAGCGCTGCGGGCGCCTGTGTCATCGCCAACCAAAGCGGCTGAGTCGTCCACTCTCCGACGCATCGATTCGCATTCGAATGGTTCGAGATCGAGATCGGCCGCCCACTTGGAGCCGTAGCGACCATCTCCGTCCGAATGGATCCGGACTGGGGATCCGCACGGTCGTCGCAACATGGCGCGTTTTCGATAGATCTCGATGACCGCCGTCGGTCGAACCCCGGTGGGCTAGGTGGGGTTCGTAGTTGGGTTGTACCCACCAAACGGTGTAGATTCATGCCATGCGATCGGGTCCCAAATTCCAGTTCGACCGAATGGTCGGCTGGGCGACGGGACCTCGATCCGCGAAGGTGTCGAGGTAACTCGACTCAAACCTAGGAGGCAAACGTATGCAATCGCAGTCAATGCGATGGCGTTTCGTTCTTCTGCTCGCCGTATTCGCTCTTGTAGCGGCGGCGTGCGGTGGCACGGACGAGGCGACCGACGAGACAACGACCACCGCAGCGGCGGTTGAGACAACGACCACCGCAGCGGCGGGTGAGACAACAACGACGGCAGCAACCGAGACAACCGAGCCGGTAGCACCGCCGACAGCCGAGAACCAGCTCTCCGGGTTGACGATTGTGGACGACACGACGTTCACCGTCGAACTCACGGTGGCTGATCCTGAGTTCCCAGTCCAGCTGGCGTACACGGCATACATGCCGCTGCCGTCGGTGGCCTACGAGAACACACTCGGGTACAACAAGGCGCCGATCGGCAACGGTCCGTTCATGTTCGCCGAGGGCGATGAATGGCATCACGATGTCGGAATCGACCTGGTCAAGTACGCCGACTATGCCGGCAACATGCCGTCGATCGATGGAATCAACTTCATCATCACGGCGGATCTCAAGACCAACTACCTGGAAGCACAAGCCGGGAACCTCGATGTTGTCACCGGCATCGATCCTGACTTCTTGGCGAGTGCACCGACCGACTTCCCGGACCGCTTCGCGCAGTCCCCGAGCACGGGCATCCTCTACA
>JBLWQS010000395.1:0-1778 GCA_048452705.1 Acidimicrobiia bacterium | reverse complement strand
CGATGCGCAAGAGGCTCGCTTCGAAGGCCGACCGCTGGAACTCACGGCCCGTGAGTTCGATCTGTTGGCATACCTTGCGGAGCGCCCCGGGAGCATGGTGAGCAAGCGCCAGATTCTTGCCGAGGTGTGGCATCAGCCGTACGGAGGGGCCGACAAGACGATCGACGTGCACCTGTCGTGGCTTCGGAAGAAGCTTGGTGAGACCGCGGCGGAACCGAGGTACATCCTTACTCGCCGTGGTGTTGGGGTTCGTCTCGTTGATCCGGACTCGTGAGGCGCAGCCTCATCCTCGTCACTGCCGGGGTCACGTCGATGGTTGTCATCGCCTTCCTTGTGCCGCTGGCGATTCTCGTCGGGGCGCTCGCATTCGACCGGGCCGTGACTCGAGCCGAGCGAGAAGCCGAGAGCATCGCACGGCTGGTAGCGGTCCTCTCTCCGTCGGCTGGGACCACAGGGGCCGCATTGACGATCGGGGAGGAACGGCTCACTGATCTCGGTGCATCGATGATCCTCCCGGATGGGAGCGTCTACGGCGTCGAAGTCCCGGGCGGGGAGGATCTCTCGGTGGCACTCGGTGGCACCGCCTTCAGAGCACCGGTCGAATCCGGTGAAGCCATCTACCTCCCCGTCGCCCAGTCTGATGGGGAGATCACCGTCGTGCGGGTCGTTGCACCGCACGAGGACCTCACAAGCGGCGTGCGCAGATCGTGGGTCATCCTCGCGGGACTCGGCGCTGTCCTCGTTGGTCTTGCCGTGTTGGCGGCGGACCGGTTCAGCCGGTCGATCGTCCGACCGGTTCGTGATCTCTCCGACACGGCTACCCGCCTGAAGGACGGCGACTTCTCTGCGCGGGTGGACCCCGCCGGGCCGCCGGAGATCAAGGAGGTAGGCGCAGAGTTCAACCAACTCGCCGAGCAGGTTGAGCATCTGTTGCAGGCCGAGAGGGAGACCGCGGCCGATCTGGCCCACAGGTTGAGGACACCACTCACTGCAGCCAAGTTGGATGCCGAGGCGCTCATCGATGACCAGGCCCGTATCCGGCTTCTCGAGGACCTCGATGAACTCGAACGCACCGTGGATTTCATCATCGGAGAGGGCCGGCGTCCGGTACGAACGGAGATCGACCCGGGATGCGACCTTGCTGCAGCAGTTGCAGATCGAGCCGCGTTCTGGGCACCCCTGAGCGAAGAACAAGGGCGATCCTTCGCCACGACCATCGATGTCGAACAAGCCCACGTGGCGGTTCCGGAAGTGGATGCGGGAGTCATGATCGATGCGCTCCTCGAGAACGTGTTCGCACACACCGAAGAGCGGGTGCCCATCGCAATCCGCCTGTCAGCCAGCGATGGCGCGTGGATCTTTCTCGAAATCGAGGATGGTGGCCGGGGCCTGGACGATCCGGGGGTTCTTGAACGAGGTGCCTCGACCGGCGACTCGACAGGGCTCGGTCTCGACATCGCCCGTCGAACGGCCGAGGCATCGGGTGGATCGCTCGAACTGGCAGAGTCCGGCTCTCTCGGAGGGGCAAGGGTGGTCGTCCGGCTCCCGCTACTCGACAGTTCCAACACATAGGAGCCGGAAGTCCCGAGGGGAGCGAGATGCGGCATCGGTTGTTGGACACGACAAAGGCCCCGGAGGTGATGCTCCGGGGCCTTCTTCTTGATCGGTTCGTCGAGAGCGATCAGCTGGTGCTGGCGCCATCCGAGTCATCGTCGGAGTCGGATGAGTCGTCGTCGTACGAGTCGTCATCGTCGGAGTCGGGTGAGTCGTCGTCGTAC
>JBLWQS010000394.1:0-1781 GCA_048452705.1 Acidimicrobiia bacterium | reverse complement strand
CCATGGGAATCGAGCCTACATGGTGCTTCGCGCGGCCTTGGCCCGCAAAGCACCTTCGAGTTCCGCAGCAGTAGGCATACCGCTTCTCGCTCCGATGGCCGTCACCGCCAGTGATCCGGCAACGACGGCCCGGCGTACCGAGGCCTCGAGGCTCAGACCGTCGTCGAGCCCGGCAGCGAGGGCTCCGCAGAACGTGTCCCCCGCTCCCGTCGTATCGACGGGAGTCACGTCGATGGCGGCGATGGACTCGCGCGTGTCGGCCCGAACGATGCGAGCCCCCTCGGCTCCCAGCGTTACGACCGTCACGGGAACGGGGAGGCTCCTCGCCGAGAGGGGGTCGCCCGAGCCGGTGAGCGTTGCGAGTTCGCCACGGTTGACGACCAGGACGTCGATCGAGCTGAGGAGAGCGGCGGGAAGATGCGCAGCCGGCGCGGCATTGAGGATGACGATGCCTTCCGATGCAGTGGCCGCAGCGAGCACCGCTTCCATCGGAATCTCGAACTGGAGAAGCGTCACCGTTGCCGTCACGAGAACCGCCGATGCTCCGTCTACATCAGTTGAAGAGACGTGGGCGTTTGCTCCAGGGCTCACGACGATCGAGTTCTCCCCAGCATCGTCGACAGTGATGATGGCGAGTCCGCTCGGAGCGACGGCGTCCACCGTGAGGTGATCCACACCGACGCCTTCGCGTTCGAACTCCGCAACGAGGTCCCTACCGGCTTCATCGGCACCGACTCGCCCCACGAAGACGACGTCACGCCCGAGACGCGCCGCCGCGACCGCTTGATTCGCACCCTTGCCACCGGGCATCGTCTCGTGGCCGGAACCGAGAACCGTCTCTCCAGGGACCGGATGGTGTTCGACCCGAGCGACCAGGTCTCTGTTCACGGATCCGACGACGGCAATCATCCCTGCTCCTCCACGATTCGATAGACGGTACCGCCGGCAGACACGACGTAGACCTCGCCCCCATCGTCCTGCCCGAATGAAGATACGCCTGCGACGGTTCCGGTGCCGTCGGTCCAATCGTGTACCGATCCATCGGGTGCGATCGATCGGATGAACCCGGTGCACCAGTCCGAGAAGAAGTAGTGGCCATCGAGCTGCGGAATCTCGCTCCCCCGGTAGACGTATCCACCGGTAATGGAGCATCCCTCGCCGTGCCGATACTCATGCACGGGAACGCTGAGTACCCGACCGGACGCATCGACCCCCTCGCACGGCCCTGCGAAACAGTCCGTTCCTTCATAGAGCGGCCATCCGAAGTTGAGTTCCAGATCTTCGGTGTCTTCTCGGTTGATTTCCTCAACGTCACCCTGTCCGACGTCGGCGATCCAGATCGTGTCGCCGTCGAACGAGAACCTCCATGGGTTTCGGACTCCGATCGCCCAGATCTCGGGCGCATCGAAACCCAGGTTCCCCGCGATCTCGTACGTCTCAATCTCCGGCCCGACCACGATCCGGAGCATGGATCCGAGGAGCGTGGATTCGTCCTGTCCGTTCCCGTACTTGTCGTTCGATGCGCCTCCGTCACCCATCCCGATCCACAGATCGCCGTTCGGCCCGAAGGCAATCATGCCGCCGTTGTGGTTCTTGGCCGGTTGTCGCACCTCGAGGATCACACGCTCGGAATCTGGATCCGCCGAGTGCCGACTCTCCTCGATGGTGAACTCCGACACGACCGTCGCGTTGTTCTTCGCCGTGTAGTTGACATAGAAGCGATCGGGGTATTCGGGATGGAGCGCGAGGCCGCCGGAGACGGTCACGGCACAGTGGTTCCG
>JBLWQS010000393.1:0-1783 GCA_048452705.1 Acidimicrobiia bacterium | reverse complement strand
GCCGAGGATTCCACCGTCGGACAGGAACTCGCAGCCCGAATCCGCTCGATTTCAAACGTGCCAATCGTCGCGGGCGTGGGCATCTCAACCCCGGCACAAGCGGCGGCGGCAGCGAAAACGGCCGACGGCGTGATCGTAGGCAGCGCCCTGGTGAGAAGAGTCCTAGAAGCGGCCAGCCCCGAGGAAGCAGCAAGTGCTATCGGCACCGCAGTAACCGATCTTCGAGGAGCCGTATCTCGAACGCGGTAATTGCGCCTTCGATCGAGTATCGGTCACCAGGTGAACAGGCTCGGAGATCTGCCAAGGGCTGCTCTCCTAGGTCGGATACTTTCGATCGGCCTTGGCCACCGTCACACAGGTGATGATCGTCGGCTGTCCCGACTCGTCGTACTGCCAGGTGATGCGATACGTGCCACCCGGTCCTTCGAATCGAGGCGTTGCGAAGAGCGCGACCGATCCCACGGTGATGACGTTCCTCATGTGCGGCTGCTCGTGCTCAACTTCCAGTCGGTCGAGCATCGCATCCACTTCGGTCGCATCCCGGTCGCCGAACGCCCGGTACGCCTCGTCGAAATACTGGGTGAATTGGAGTTGCACGGTTGATCAACCCGGCTTCAGCGGTGAGTGCGTGGGACGACGCGACCTTGGCGAAGGTCGTCGAGGGAGCGTTCGATCGCTGCTACGTTCTCCGCCCTCGAGACGACGTCCCTCTCCGCCTCTGTCATGAGCACGGCCGGACGCACAACCCAGCCCGATCCATCGGGCAGTTGGTCGGCAACGGCATGACCTTCACTGAGTCCAAGCTTGCCGACGGACATGCGGCCCTGTTTGTCGATGGTCAGATCTACACGGGTACTCATGACGTCAACGCTAACCCACAACACCACAAAGGGCAATAGGGATTATGGAGATCCAGGAAACGTCTGTCGCTCCACCAGGACGGCACTCCAGTCCGTGATCTCCATCAAGACGGAGGGCGGAGCGTTTCGAGGCTGAACGACGCCGCGATCGTAAGCAGCGCCGTCGTGGAATGGACCCTGAAGGCGGACACCCAGCGAACGCAGCGGCTGCTCTCGTTGCTGCAGGGGTCGGCCTCCGCAAAGCCGTGGATTAGGTCCGGTCGACACCGGTCGGTACTGGATACCGAATACTCAGCACTCACTACGTCGCACGAAGTGCGACCAGTACCGGGAGGGGGACTCGAACCCCCACGGGCTTTCGCCCAGCGGATTTTGAGTCCGCCGCGTCTTCCATTCCGCCATCCCGGCTTGCCACACCATGCTATCGAACCGTGCGACGAAACCATCGCCATCAGTTCTATGCGGATCGGGCAGCGCCGCGCCATTGCCTATCGTCCGATGATGGGACGACGAGAAGAACGCATCTTCCGCTTGAACGATGAGATCCGGAGCCTGGTGCGCGACGAAGAGCTCGCAGCCGAAGAGCTGATCATGCTCCAGCACCTCGACGATGACGCACAACGCGACCTCGCTACCTATGACCAGCCGATGGACAGAGCAGACGCGAAAGAGACCTCAGGCGACGTCGCCCGGATGGAACAACACATCGAGGACCTCCGAGATGCCCGCGAGAAACTGGAACACAAACGCGACCGACTCCTCAACAAGATGAATAGCCGCTAGACACAAGCCTCAAGCTGCAAGTACCGGCAGCACGTAGCTCTTGCGGCTTGCAGCTTGGCATTTGCAGCCGGAAGTACGGAACACGGATTACGGACTACGGAGTACGCTGACCAACATGCCCACTCTCGCCCTTCTCGACG
>JBLWQS010000392.1:0-1791 GCA_048452705.1 Acidimicrobiia bacterium | reverse complement strand
CATCGGCTTCGTAGTCGAACATCGACCAGACCGTGACTCCGATCGCTCGCATCGCCCGCTCGGCGAGCGGGAACTGGTCGAGGAGGACCTGCTCGATGCCTTCTCCCGTCTTGTATTCGGGGAACACCTCGTTGCGGAACGACTCGACCACGGAATCGAACGCTGCCGCAACGTGCGTGACCTCAGGTTCGGCAAGCAGCGCGAGCGTCGAAGCCACGATTCCGTATGTGGCCTTTGTGTCCCGCCCGTCCGGCGCAGTGCGCTCCGGCCCCCCGCCGAAGTGGTTGCGGAACAGTTCATACGTACCGTCGATGAGATAGAGCTTCACGGGTCCGACACTACCGATACCGGCTCCACCGTGCACCGCACAGACCAGTGACTGGGAGTCCCATCGATGGGTATCCTGCAGTTCAGGGCCTGTAGCTCCAATGGCAGAGCAGCGGACTTTTAATCCGAAGCGTGTGGGTTCGAGTCCCACCGGGCCCACGACTCGCTTCGCTCGTGGTATCCAGTACTCGGTACTGAGTATCGAAGCGGTGCCCGCCCCTCCAAACTCACCGAACAGGGAGAAGGATCAACATGGGAAGCATCATCGGAACGATCGTCGGAGGCCTTCTCGCCGGCATCATCCTTGGCCCGCTCGCACGGCTCCTCAAGCCGGGCAAACAGGACATTTCCCTGATCGGCACCATCCTCGTCGGCGCGGGCGCTGCCATCCTCGGCGGAATCCTTGCCGATCTCATCGGTGTTGGCAGCACAGCCGGAATCGACTGGATCAAACACGGCATCCAACTCGCATTTGCGATCATCGGCATCGGCCTGTTCGCAGGGGCGACCGGTCGGAAGGCGTAGTCGTCCGCTTCCCGGTCGCCAGTTCCAACTCGCAGCCCGGTCGTCGAGCGGGTTGAATGGGGACATGGATACTGCATCGTTCATCCGCTCGCTCCCGAAGGCCGAACTCCATCTCCACATCGAGGGCACACTCGAACCGGAGATGATGTTCGAGCTTGCCGCGCGCAACGGTATCGATCTGCCGTTCACCACGGTCGGCGAGATTCGTGCTGCGTACGAGTTCTCCGACCTCCAGTCGTTTCTCGACATCTACTACCAGGGTGCCTCGGTCCTCGTCACCGAGCAGGACTTCTACGACCTGATGTATGCCTACCTCGAACGCGCTGCCGACGATGGCGTGCGGAGAGCCGAGATCTTCTTCGATCCACAGACACACACGGAGAGGGGCATCGGGTTCCCCGTGTTCATGGACGGCTTCACCCGGGCTATGGCCGACGGCGAAGAGCGTTGGGGGATCTCGGCAGCGTTGATCATGTGCTTCCTCCGTCACCTCTCAGGCGATGCCGCGATCAACACCTGGCGCGCGGCCGAACAGTTCGCCGACCAGATCATCGGCGTGGGTCTCGACTCCGGGGAGGTCGGGAACCCGCCGGAGTGGTTCAGCGACGCCTATTCGCTCGCACGGGACGCAGGACTCCATTCGGTGGCCCACGCGGGAGAGGAAGGCCCACCGTCGTACATCATCGGAGCCCTCGACGCACTCGGTGCCGAGAGAATCGATCACGGTGTGCGCTGTGACGAAGATCCCGCCCTGGTCGACCGACTCGTGACCGAGCAGATCCCGCTCACGATGTGTCCGCTGTCGAACGTGAAGCTCCGGGTCTTCGATCGCCTCGAGGATCACAACTTGAAGCGGCTCCTCGACCGAGGCGTTCGCGTGACGATCAACTCCGACGACCCCGCCTACTTCGGCGGCTACGTACTCGACAACTACGTGGC
>JBLWQS010000391.1:0-1818 GCA_048452705.1 Acidimicrobiia bacterium | reverse complement strand
GGGCTCGTGTACGCTCAGTCCTGATACGGGGTGGCATCGGAGAAAGGGGCGTCCCGATGAGGTACGGACGAGGTCTGGCGTTCATGGCAGTGCTCGCACTCGCACTCGCGGCGTGCTCTTCGGATGGCGGCGACACGACCACGTCGACGTCCACGACCTTTCCGACGGAGACCACGGTCGCCACCACGACGGTGCCGTCCACCACGACGTCCTCGTCGTCGACGACCACGACGACCTCTCCGTACGGTGGTGCGACACTTCTGACGGACATCATTCAGCAGGAACTCCGCATCCTCGGGTACTTCCACGGCGAGCCCGACGGCATCCTCGGGCCGCTCACCGAGGCGGCGCTCAGGGAGTTCCAGACCGAGGCGGGCGTCACCGTCGACGGCGAGTACGGTCCCGAAACGTATGAAGCTCTTGCCGATGCCCTCGAAGCCGACGAGGAGTTCATCACCACAGTTCAGGAGGATCTCATGGAGTTGAAGCTCTATCCGGGTCCTGCCGACGGTGACTACGGCAGCGGGACGGTGAAGGGGATCGAGGCGCTCCAGGAGCAGTGCGAGATGGAGATCGACGGCCGGTTCACGCCGCAGACTCACCTCTGCCTCGAAGAGGAGATGGGCCGCCTCTGACCGAGATCCCGATTTGAGCGTGATGCCACTCGACGACCTGACCATCATCGAGTTGGCCGGTCTGGGGCCGGTTCCGTTCGCCGGGATGATCCTGGCCGGGCTCGGTGCAGATGTGATCCGCGTTGATCGCCCCGGTGGTCCCCCGATACCCGATCCGATGGTCGGTGCCGTTGGCCGAGGGAAGCGCTCGATCGCTGTCGATCTCAAGAAGCCGGAGGGCGTGGACATCCTGCTCGAACTCGTTGCGGGTTCCGACATCCTGATCGAGGGATACCGCCCCGGCGTTGTCGAGCGGCTCGGCATCGGTCCCGATGCCTGCATGGATGCCAACCCCGACCTCGTCTACGGCCGCATGACCGGCTGGGGTGCCGAAGGACCGTACGCATCGATGGCCGGCCACGACATCAACTACATCGGACTCAGCGGGGCGCTTCACGCGATCGGAACGAGTCAACGCCCCGCTCCGCCGCTGAATCTCGTTGGGGACAACGGAGGAGGCGCTATGTACCTCGTTGCCGGCGTCCTCGCAGCGGTCCACGACCGGGAGCGATCCGGCGGTACCGTCGTCGAAGCCGCGATGATCGAGGGCGCGGCGTCGCTCATGGCCCCGTTCTACGAGATGGCTGCCGTCGGGCTCTGGGAGGATCGTCGCGAAGTGAATCTCCTCGACGGCGATGCGCCGTTCTACACGACCTACCAGACCAGTGACGACAAGTGGATGGCCGTCGGCCCGCTCGAACCGCCGTTCTATGCCGAGATGCTGAGCGGCCTCGGTCTCGACCAGGATGACCTCCCCGACCAGTACGATCGGGATCGTTGGCCCGAACTCCGGAGCAGGCTTGCCGACGCGTTCGCCGAACGGACACGAACCGACTGGGAAGAGCGATTCGACGAGACCGATGCCTGCGTTACTCCGGTGCTGTCTCTCTCCGAGGCTCCCGAACATCCACACAACATTGCCCGCCACGTCTTCGGTGGGCCCGAACGCCACCGCCTGCCGAACCCGACACCCCGGATCGGCGGCAACCCTCCGTTCACCCTTTCCGAGGCGCCGGAGATCGGCGTCGACACCATCGAGATCCTCGTCCAACTCGGCTACGACGACGTCCGAATCCAGGAGTTGAGCGACCTCGGTGCGGTGTCGTGAAGACCGGGAGTCCGGCTCGAGATGATGGACGGGACG
>JBLWQS010000390.1:0-1836 GCA_048452705.1 Acidimicrobiia bacterium | reverse complement strand
CTCCGTCGTTGGAGACGATCACCGCCGGACGGGTCTTGGCGGCTTCACCGCGCAGCGCCGGGTCGAGATCGACCAGTCGGATCTCGCCGCGCAGCATCAGGCACTCGCCAGACCGTCACCGAGCGTGCTCTCCCAGAGAGCGGCGTCGTCCGAATCGGCCCACTCGTCCCAGGCCCCCTCGTAGGCGTCGCCGAGCTTGGCTGCCTTCAACATCCGGACCGCTGCGTGCACGACCGCCGACCTCGAGGCATACCCCTCGGACCGGGCATGATCATCGAGGAACACAACGTCATCATCCGGCAGACTCACACTCAATTTCATACCTTCATACTACCAAAGGTACGACTCCATTCCTACCCCACTTCTGTGCACGGGCTATGAGATGACGGTCCACCCCGCCTCGCGAGCCTTGCGGTGCTTCTCGAGCACGTACGCCTCGTTGTAGGCGGTCTCCCGGGTCGCCCCCATCGACGTGAGATCCGCGAACACGATCTCCACGGCGATCCCCACCAGTGTCTCAATGTAGCGACCCTCCCGGTGGAGGTAGGCATGGCCGGAGTGGTCGAGATGCAGGTATCGACGCGTGATCCCATGCTTGTAGTGCTCGATGATCTCACTCTCCAACTCCGTCCGGTACATCCACATGAAGCCGTCGCAATGCTCCATGGGGAGCACGGCGTGCAGCGGATCCCAGTCGGGCTCTCCCGAGAGGAAGTCCTCACGAAGGGCGTCCATCTTGCGGCTGATCTCGAGGATGAACCGCTGGCGCTCTTCTTCGTCGATGTTGATGTCGCTCATAGCGACAACGTATGGGAAATCGGATCGCGATGGAAGACTTCCGATCGTCGAAACACCCGATTTCTCGACCCCAATCTGCCGGGTCTCCGGCGCTCACATCTCCGAGTCTTCGGTTCGGAGAGCTCGATCGATGTCGGACCGTAGCGGCGGCAGGTCGGTCGTGATCGTCGCCCACACGATGTCGAGATCCACCCGCCAATACTCGTGCACGAGGATGTTGCGCTGACCTTTCGGCAGGCTCGGCGGCAACGACTCAAGGCGGCGGTAGGTCTCCGGGCTGAGTGCGCCGAGCGCCTCGCCGATCACGGTGAGACAGTGGAGCACTGCATCTTGGGTTCGGCTGTCCCGGTCGAACATCGCCCGTCCTTCCCCGCAATAGTCATCGATCCGGTCGATCTGGTCGACGACATGGGCAAGGCGTCGGCGGTCGGCGGTGCTCATATCGCGAGCGCTTCGGCCATAATCTCGGTGCGGGCATCGCCGTCGAGTCCCGCCGCCGGCACGACGTCGACCTGTACTCCGAGCAGTTGCTCCAGGTCGGCTCGCAACGCCGCGAGGTCGAAGAGCGTCCGGCCAGACTCGAGATCGACGAGGAGGTCGATGTCGCTGTTCGGCCCGGCGGTCCCCCGCGCGACCGACCCGAAGATGCGCGGATGCGACGCCCCGTGGGTCGCCAACGTCTCGTGGATTCGGCTGCGGTTCCGTAGCACCACCGTGATCGGCGAAGCCTCACCGGCATCGACCCCCGATGCGTCCGCCGCCGCACCAATCTCCGCCCCGAGATCTCCGAGGTCGGTGTCGAACGCGCCGAGGATCGCTTCGATGGTTGACAGGCGGGGATCGACGTGGCCGTTCTCGATCCGGGAGAGACGAGCCGCGCTCACGCCGCATCGCCGCTGAACCTCACGAAGGGAGAGTCGGGCCCGGATCCGCAGGCGGCGGAGCGCGGCCCCCGCGTCCATCCGGTGTTCCGCAGAGGTCGTTGGTGTTTCTCTTAAAAGCTCCATATGTTTCCTTATTAGGATACACCTTTGGTGA
>JBLWQS010000389.1:0-1836 GCA_048452705.1 Acidimicrobiia bacterium | reverse complement strand
CTTGGGGCTTGCAGCTTGGGGCTTGCAGCTTGGGGCTTGAGGCTTGTAGCCAGGGCCCCCAGAAGCCCTGCGATTGCGACAATCGCCCCCGCGGCAACCAGGATCAGACCTTCGGTTCGCAGTGAACGGCTGAAGACGGTGTAGCCGTTCTCCACGAGGATCCGGGTCAGGTCGTCGGTGAGTTGGTCGGCTGCGATCGGGCCACCGAACACGCTCCAACCGTAGACACCGGCGCCGGCGAGCAGCACCGCCACGCCGACGGCGATCAGAGCAATTGGTCTACGACGCGAGAGCATCACCAGGGCGACCGCCAGGAACACTGCGAGCGCTGCCGAGAAGACAGATACGACCGGCATCCAACCAGCCACCCGGCCGACGATCGGCAGTGCGTCGGAGTCGAGGATCACGACGGATTCGAACGCATCGACGGGGACCCGTTCGGCAAGATCCGGTGAGATCTGTGCGATCGGAGCAACGAGGACGGCCCGCACATCGGTGAGATCCGCGGTGAACGGCTCGTCGCTCCGAGACATGACGTGACGATGACCCTCGATGGCGAGGCGATCGAAGACACCGTCGAACGCACCGGAGTCGAGCAGCACAAGGGTTGCGCTCTCCCCTGCACCGCGAACGAGGGCAAGAAGTGGCACTGCATCGATCGCCTCGTCCATGAGACGAACGGCAATTGCCTCCTGCGATGAGTCCATCGAAAGCACTTCGGCGGCATGCTCGAGAAATGCCGCTTCACTCCCAACGGATCGGTCCATCCAGAACGCAACGGCCGAGGTGAAGACGAGGACCGAGATCAGCGCTGGGACAACGAATATCGTGACGACGGTGCGGATGGGACGCTCCTCAGAATTCGGCGCGAACCCTACCGACCAACTCCGGCAACGCTCCCGGCGCTAGTCGAACTCACGCATCACACAATGCGACTAGCGTGGAGCCGACCGATCTTCCCGATCGGTCCCTGGAGGGTAAGGAGGCACCCTTGAAGCGATTCAGCAAATTACTCGTCCTCGTCTTCGTGATGGCTCTCATCGCGGCGGCATGCGGGTCGGACTCAGAAGAGACGACGACCACTGCCGCAGCAGGCACGGACGAGACAACGACGACGGCAGCAGCCGAGACAACGACGACCGCAACCGTCGCACCCGATCCCGGGTTCGAAGGCAAGGTTCTCGACGCAGGCGGATGCGACTACGGCGGTCGTGTCGAGAAGATCAGTGCGCTTGATGAGTTCACGGTCGAATTCGACCTGTGCGGTCCGCACCCGGCGTTCCTTGCACAGATGGCGTTCATCGTGTTCGGCATTCAGTCAGAAGAGAGCCTAGAAGCGTCGGGTGGATCACCGCTCGACAGCCCGGTTGGCACGGGACCGTATTCGTTGCAGGAGTGGGTACGAGGCGACTCGGTCATCTACGCACGCAACGACAACTACTACGGCACCGTGGCGCCACACGCCACAGCCGTCCTGAAGTGGTCGACGGAGAGTGCCGGACGACTCTTGGAGCTCCAGAGCGGCAATGCCGACGGCATGACCTTCCCTGGACCCGAGGACTACGCCACCATCACAGGTGACGACAACCTCGTCCTGCTCGACAAGCCGGAACCGAACATCTTCTACATGGGATTCACGAACACGTTCGAGCCCTGGGATGATGTGAACGTTCGCAACGCCGTGGCTCTCGGTATCGACCGTCAGCGAATCGTCGATACGTTCTACCCGCCGGGGTCGGAGACCGCTTCGCACTTCACACCGTGCTCAGTTGAGAACGGGTGCCAGGGCGATTCGTGGTACGACTTCGACGTCGACGCGGCGAAGCAAATGCTCGC
>JBLWQS010000388.1:0-1842 GCA_048452705.1 Acidimicrobiia bacterium | reverse complement strand
GGCGGTTCGTTGTTGATGCTCTCACCGACGGCAGCACACATGGCTCCCGCAGCGCTCAACGGATCGAATCGGTCCCATTCGGACTCGGCGGTGAGCCCCATCGAGGAACGAAGATCGTCGATCTGTCCTTCGGACAAAAGAGCTGAGTGGTTCATGGGATCGCCTGCGATCGGAAGGCCTCGTCCCTTCACCGTGTAAGCGAACACGACGCTCGGGCGATCCGTAACCGCATCGGCTCGTCGGTACGCCTTCAGGAGTTCTCCGATGTCGTGGCCGCCCAGGTTGCGGACGAGGTCTCCGAGATCACCGTCGTCGATGGTCGAGAGGAAGCGTTCGACGGCCGGATCGGCGTTCTTGAGGAAGCGTGCACGGAGCTCCGGTCCCTCAACGGCGAAGAGGCTCTGATACTCCTCGTTCGGCATGTCGTCGATGTGTTTCCTGAGCGCGTCCCCACCCTCCATGGCGAAGGCGGCCAGGAGTTTCGCTCCGTATTTGACTTCGATCACGTGCCAACCAGCCTCGGCGAAGAAGCGAGTGAGTCTCCGCGACTGGATTCCGGGGATGACACGATCGAGGCTCTGTCGATTCAGGTCGACGATCAGGGTGACGTTGCCGAGGCCCTGGAGTGCGGGGTCTGCGATCGCCTCCCACACGTTGCCCTCGTCGAGTTCCGCATCGCCGACGGTCGCGATGAAGCGGGCCGGTGGGCGAAGGCCGTGATGCGCATCGATGAATCGGCGAGCAGCCGCGGAGAACAGGGGAGCGACAGCGCCGAGTCCAACCGAACCGGTCGAGAAGTCGGCGACGTCCGGGTCCTTCGTTCTCGATGGATACGACTGGAGGCCGCCGAAGTCTCTCAGACGCGTGAGGTACGAGCCATCGAGTTCGCCGGTGAGGTACTTGATCGAGTGGTAGAGAGGAGAGGCGTGGGGTTTGATGGCCACCTTGTCTTCGCCCCCGATGTGGCCGAACCACAGGGCCGTCATGATCGAAACCATCGAGGCTGAGGAAGCCTGATGCCCGCCGACCTTGATCTCGGTCTCACCCCGGCGGTTCGCGAAGTCGATCATCCTCACCGACAACCACAGCACGCGGCGCTCGATCTCTTCGAGCGTGGCGACATCTGGGGTCGTCGTCGATGTCCGGGTTGGCAGGGCCATGTCTTCCTCATCGGGCGGAGTGGTCGGCCGCACGATACCGGTGTGCCTACGCTGGCGAGATGAAAGGCCGAATGTGGGACCTCTCGATTCCTCTGCGCTCGCCGTTCTCAACGGCCGTGACGACGGTCGTGGAGCGTCGTATCGTGCTGGTCTCGATCAGCGATGGGGAGCACACCGGCTGGGGCGAGGCGGCGCCCTATCCGGGCGTCACTCCCGATTCGATCGAGGATGCGTGGCGGACCCTCGAGCGGGGGAGCGTCCTCTCCCCGACAGCTGGGGCGGCTCTGGACGAAGCGACCGCTGATCTCATGGCTCGTCGGACTGGCACGCCGCTCTGGGCGTCCATCGGCGGAGCATCCCGGCCGATCCCAACGTCGGTCGCCATCGGCTTCGACGAAGATCCCGTCGAACGAATCGAGGCGACCGGTGCCGGGGGAGCAAAGCTGAAGATCCGGCCCGGCAGCGATGTCTCTCGTGTCGCCGAGGTCCGGTCGGCGTATCCGGACCTGCTCATCGGCGTCGATGCCAACGGCTCGTACCGCTGGGAAGACCGCAGCAACTTGCTCGCCATGGATGGTCTGGGCGTCGAGTACATCGAGCAACCGTTCCCGGCAGACGACCTGGTCTCACACTCCCAACTCCGTGACGAAATCGTGGCTTCGGTTGCTCTCGATGAACCCAT
>JBLWQS010000387.1:0-1845 GCA_048452705.1 Acidimicrobiia bacterium | reverse complement strand
CGTTCCGGGATCCCCGTCCTCCCAGAATTGGAGATACCGCTGGTACAGACTCTCGAATCGCTCCTGTTCGCTAATGGACCAACCAGATCCCTCGGCATAGATTCGTGATGTGATCCGTCCGTGGGCGCCGAAAGCGTATATCTGCGCCCAGTCGCCAGTGCCCCCCGGGTCATATCCATACCACCAAACGACGGCGCCGTCGCTGGTCACGAACTGATGAGCGAGATCCACGGATCCCTCAGAGTGCGGTCCCTCGACGAACCACAGCTTTCGAGACAGGCTCTCGACCTCTTCCGCACCGTACGCGACCCCGCCGCCCCACACCGTCGCATCCAGGCTGCCGCCGGCAGAGAAGAAGCCTGCAACTGAGTAGCGATTCGATGAGTCGTATGCCTCGGCCATCTCGGAGAAGAGCGTGCCGATGGCTTCGTCGGCGACGTGGTCGAGTCCGTTGGAATCGTCGACGTGTTGCCCACATCCCAGGACCAGCAGGGACAGAACGGCAAGCAGGATCGCAGTGACCGAGCGCTCCATGATTCCCAAGCATAAGCGACCCATCCGTACCCCGAGGGGTCGACGGAGGGAACTATTTCGGTGTCTGTGGCGTCATATCAGTACTGCACCCGACCGTTAGGTTTGCCTGGATGTCCCGACGCGCCACATTGCTCAGCACTGTTCTCGCTGTGTTGATGGCCATTGCCCTTCCGGTCTCGGCATGGTCGCCGCCCACTGAACTGCTCCCCGATGGCGACACGCGACCGGTGATCGCGTCGGCGGAACTCCTCGAGCCTCAATCTCACAACGATCTCCTATCAGCGGATCTACGCATCGAGGCCGACGACAACGACGGCATCCTGCGTTATGAGTACCGCTGGAATCAAGGCGCCCCCGGCGAAGTGTTTGCCGCCGATGCCGAGCATCCAACGGTGTCGTATGCGTCGGTGCTCCCGAACACGCCATCCAGCCTCGACGTGCGAGCCGTGGACGTTCACGGTTGGAAATCGGAGTGGCAGACGGTCTGGACGGGCCTGACCCCCGCCCCTCCGATGATCGTCGTCGCAGGCGACTCGATCGCTTCCGGGTATACCCGCCAGTGGTTCACCGGCGACGCCACATGCCGTGACATCGACTACTCATACGGCAGTACCGTACGAGACGCCGTGGCCGCCGTCCTGCCGGCCGCATGGTCACCGGGCTACGCGAACGTTGCTTTCCCCGGCGCGGGCGTGAATTCGGTCCTCAGCGGTGGATCCGATTCCTGCTCGGATTCGCATCCCAGCCAGGTTGACGACGTCGTTCAACTTACCGACCCGACGACGTGGAACGTCGTCGTCGTGACCGCCGGCATCAACTCAACGAATTGGGTCGACGTTGTGAAAGAGTTGACGAAGGACACGGCGTTCTCTCTGACCGACGCCGGCGACAAGCTCGTATGCGAAGAGGCGGTAACGACACACTGGAATCTCGAGGCTCAACGTGACGACATCACGACCCGGACGGCGGAGGTCGTCGCTGAGATCGCGTCCCGGTCGAACGCGTCGGTCTTCTGGACGAGCTACTTCTCGATCGATGGATCGACGATCGCTCCCGGATGGTCGCCAATCGGACCCGAATGTGCAGACGAGATGGAGTACGCCCTCGGAGCGTTGCACGCCGCCATCCAGGCAGGTCTTGACCGGGATGTGACGTGGGTCGATGTCGAAGACGTCGCTGTTCCAACTCAGATGTGGGCAGGGTGGCCGCATCCGAACCCCGAAGGACACCAGGCGATCGGCCTGGCAGTGGCAGAAGCAATAGTTGCCAGGGAGTACTGAGTAGCGAGTACTGAGTATTGAGTGAATCCAG
>JBLWQS010000386.1:0-1852 GCA_048452705.1 Acidimicrobiia bacterium | reverse complement strand
TTCACGAAGCCTCCATCGGCCCGCCTTGTCCAGACCATGGGGAGTGACCTCTGTGTCGACAAGGATCACGCCCCACAGAGACGGATTCGCGCACAGCTCACGGAGCGCCTGGTCATCCAAGTTGCAGTGATGGGCCGTGAACTCGGCGAGGTAACCGAGTTGAGCGAAGGCCTCGGGGCCGACGTCGAGAACGAGGCGTTCTGCCGGGTGGCCGCTGAAGGCGCGTGTGCCATGGATCCATCCCAGTTTCAGGTCTTCCACATGATGAGCGGCGGCGGCTTCGATGTCGGCATCGCTTGCGGTTCCGCTGCCGATGTAGAGGCCCCGGAACGTGCCCGGTCTGAACGCCGACAGCAGCTGTGCCGACCGGCCGGCCGTGTGCCTGGGGATCGACAGGGCAAGGTCGACGTCCGGTCCGACCTTCGTGTACCGCCTCGCGTCCACGGCGAAGACGGGGCGACCCGACTCGATCTCGACCACGGTGACTCCGCCGAGCAGGGCATCTCTGGGGAAGTCGACAACGCGTTGCAGAGACTTTGTTCCTGTAGTGCTCATACCACACACAGTATCAGAATTACTCTTTAGGTAGCATATATATTCCACTCGGGTCGCTTTGTGGCTCCTGAGGTGCTATTCTGACTCCATGCTCGCTATCGAACCTTCCGAACGTGACCACGAGGCATGGGCCGAAGCTCTCGGGCGCACCATCAAGGTGCTGCGCACCGACCTGAGCATCGGCCGGCGACGCCTCGCCACCCGGTCCGGGATCTCCTACTCCTACCTGTCGGCCATCGAGAACGGGGCGAAGGTCCCCTCGGCCAAGATCCTCCACATCCTCGCCGACCGACTCGGCCTCCAACCCCACGAGCTGTACTCGGCAGCGGAGGCACGCCTGGCTCGCGGCCATCGACCATCCGAAACCGATGTCGATGACGCGATCCTCGAGGCACAGGAACGCCGGTTTCTCGAGAGGCAGGCCTCACGCCTCGGCATGGGTGCAACGGTGCAGACGGACGAACTCCACGACTTGATCGACCGCCTCGACCCCAGCGACCGCGCCCTCATCCTGGAGACCGCACGCCGCCTCGCCCGGGAAAGATGACGACGCCCGCCAAGCCCAGCGTCCTGTCGAGGCGGAAGGCGAGATCCGTCGAGGAACAACGATGAGCGTCCTCGTTGAAGCACATTCGATCATCGTCAAGGTCGAATCGCTCGAAGCTCTCTTCCCCGGTGGGCTCACCGCCTACAGAGACTCGGTCCCGAACCAGACGCTCTGCACCGATGGAACGCTCACACGGGTTGGCTTCATGGCCCCTGCCGACGTTGAGCATTGGTTCGAATCCGTGCTGGTGGAACACGGCCTCGGTATCGACCCGTCGACGGGCTTGTCGGCCACGACCGTCGTCGTTGACCAGATGACGGGCCCCACCGGACCTTGCGACTGGATCTCCGTCGCCGATCATCGGGACGGGTACCGGTACTGCTGGCTCTCCGGAACTGATCCCGGAACGTTCGCCGCCCCGGGGTACTGGCAACCGTCCTACTCCGGGGAACTCTCCCTCCTGGCTCATGACGACCAGGGGTCGCCGACCGTCCTGGGCCCGGCAGGAGACGACGATGCTCCGCCGGTCCAGTGGACGACGAGCGTGTTCGACCCGCCTCCCCCGAACCCGGCTACGACGGACGAAAAGCCCGGTGACGCCCCCATCGAAATCAGCCAGGACGGTTCGATCCTGTACTCCCCGGAGAAGGGACTTGGCCTTCGGGCCCGTACGCCGCTCATCGATGCCGCAAGGTTTGTGAATCGATCCGCAGAGTCTGACCCGGGCGGCGAAGTCAGGACGGACGGGGC
>JBLWQS010000385.1:0-1860 GCA_048452705.1 Acidimicrobiia bacterium | reverse complement strand
TTCCTCGCAGAGCGCCTGACCACACAGGGGTGGATCGGAGCAGCGCTGATCATGATTGGGATGTACGTCGTTCTGGCGTTCTCACCGCCGGAGCAAGCAGACCTCGTCGCAGCCGAATCGGTGAGCGACGCTCACTGAGTCCTCTCGATGCGGCGGATCCATCGGCTGCACACCGCGATGCCGGCGAGCATCGCAAAGAGCACGACGAGCAGGATCGCCAGGAGTTCGGGGCCCGCGAAGTACGAGGTAGAGCATGTGCCGATACCTTCGGGGCAGAGGCCCCAACCCGATCCCCCACCGGCGAGATCGGCGATGACGAGCATGGGGACGAGAGCCGTCGCAACGGCAACGGCTATCAACACACCAAGCAGTGTTCGGAGAACGATCAGCACGGGAGGAAGGCTACCCGGGATCGCCGGTTGCCCAGGTTCCCGGCACACTGCTACGGTCAAATACCACTCATGTCATTCCAAACGAACCCCTCTCCAAGTCCTGTGCCCGCGGGCTATCACGCCGAAGACTTCACCGATGAAGAGCGGGAACTCCTGGGCCGCTTCTTCACCAACCTCGACGGACCGGTGTTCGGAATCGTCAATCTTCCCGAGGTCGTCAAGGGAGCGCTCTTCGCCCGGTACAGCCGCTCACCCCACTCCATCAGACGTCTCTTCCTCGATGAGTTCGTCTCCCAGCCGGACCTGGGCGTCCGCGCCATCGCCGGCGCTCTCGATGAGGATCCTGCGGTTGGCCTGGAGAAGGCTCAGGGCCTCTACAACCGGGTGTTCACGCAGTTCGGAGACGACTCCGTAGCTCAACTCGGCGGCGCCCACATCGCATGCGAACAAGCATCGAACATCCTCACCAAGGTCCTCGAGTGGGGTCGCCTCGCCTCGTACCTCGAGCAATCCACGCGGTACATCTTCTACGACCGGAAGCTCGGCGACCGCTACCGCTACTGCGTACCGGAAGAGCTGATCGGGTCATCACTCGAAGCCGACTTCCGGTCGACCATGGACGACCTCTTCGACACGTACTCCGCTCTGATCGGTCGGGCCGTCCCCTACTACGAGTCGCTCTTCCCGAAGCAGGACACCGACTCGACGGGCGTGTGGCGCTCAACGATCCGCGCCAAAGCCTGCGACGATCTGCGGGGCATGCTGCCGGCGGCGACCGTGTCGAACGTCGGCATCTTCGGAAGCGGTCAGGCATACGAGATGCTCCTGATGCGAATGCGAGCGCACCCGCTCGTCGAGGTTCGCAGCTACTCAGATCTGATGCTCACGGAGCTTCGAAAGATGATCCCGTCGTTCCTGACCAGGGTCGACGTCCCCGATCGTGGCGGAGCCTGGAGCGACTATCTGGCGTCGGTCGCAGCTGATCTCGAATCGCGAGCAGCCGACCTCGGCCTCGAGCCGGAGGATCGACCGGAGGTCAAGCTCGTCGAGTGGGATCCCGACGGC
The DNA here is from genome assembly GCA_048452705.1 of Acidimicrobiia bacterium. GTDB lineage: Bacteria > Actinomycetota > Acidimicrobiia > Spongiisociales > UBA5794 > JAHEEL01. The sequence continues at coordinate 403 of JBLWQS010000385.1, read as the reverse complement.
GAGGCAAAGGTCGCGGCCGCGGCCCTCTACGCGGCGAGCGATCTTCCGGATGACCAACTCCTCGACTACGTGCGGACGCTCCCGGCAGAGGACCGGGCGAATCTCATCAAGACGGCCGTCGGACCTCGATCGAATCGACGCCACAAGCCGGGCCGTGCGATGGAACGCACGTCCTACCGGTTCGATGTTCTCTCGGACTACGGCATCTTCCGGGACCTACAACGTCACCGAATGCTCACGATCGAATGGCAACGTCTCTCGACAGGTCACGGCTACATCACACCGGAAGCCATCGCCGACATCGGAGCGACAACGGCATGGAATGAGGTGATGGAACGAACCGCCGTGCTCGCCGACCGAATCGCGGTGGCCTTTGGCCCAACGGTCGCCCAGTACGCCGTAC
>JBLWQS010000384.1:0-1862 GCA_048452705.1 Acidimicrobiia bacterium | reverse complement strand
TCACCGTCCAGTATGGAACCGGCTCCCGCTCAACCACCTCCGGCAACTGCTCCATCCACTCCGGTTGAAACGACCGGCGGTGGCGGTGGCGACTCCGGCGGCGAACTCGATGTTCTCGAGACCTCGAGCCACCTCACCGTCGGCGTCTGGAAGCGTCTTGCCGTGTTGAGCCGAGATGCGCTGTGCGATCTCATCTCGGTTGGCGTCGACGAGTTCCCGGAATCGATACATGAGCTTGGTACGGGCAGCGAGCGACGTTGCCCGCCATGCCGGGAATGCAGCCGCTGCGGCGGCGACAGCAGCGTCGGTCTCCGCAACGGATGCCAGATCGACTTCACCGGCTTGGGACCCGGTCGCTGGGTTGTAGACCGGTCCGACGTTCCCGGATGTGCCTTTGGTCGTGACGCCGTTGATCAGATGGTGGAAGCGTTCCACGGTGGCCCTCTCAGATGTTGATGATCGTTGGATGTTATCGGCGCAAATGTTCACCGAATCGGGAGAGGAGGCGGCCACGTTGATCCCCAACGGGCAGATCGAGACTCGACCGCAATGTGACATCATGTGTCCATGCCCGACGCGTCCCGAAGCTCATGACCGACATCGAACCTGCCTCTGCCGTCGACAGTTCCTCCGACGAGTTCCAGACAGGGTTGGTCGCCACCATCGCCGGCGGGCACGCCGTTCACGACACCTACACGGCGTTCCTCCCACCACTTCTGCCCCACTTCGTGGAAACGATGTCCCTGTCCAACGCGGCCGCAGGCTCTCTGGCAGCATTCCTCCAGATCCCGTCGCTGTTCCAGCCGGTCATAGGTCACCTCGCTGATCGGACCACACTGCGCTGGATCGTCATCCTCGGTCCGGGAGTGACCGGAACGGTGATGAGCTTCCTGGGATGGGCGCCGGGTTACTTTGCTCTGGCGTTGTTGCTCCTCGTCGCGGGCGTAAGCGTCGCCGCCTTTCACGCGACAGCACCGGTTGCCGTTGGGTACCTGTCGGGGAATCGGCTGGGCAGGGGTATGGGCTTCTGGATGGTCGGCGGCGAGGTGGGACGAACCCTCGGTCCCCTGATCGTGGTGAGCGCCCTGGCCGTCATGTCCATGAAATCGATGGCCTTCCTCTCGCTCGCCGCCATCGCGACATCGGTGTTCCTCTACTTCCGATTGCGCGACGTTCCCCTACGGACCCGGGGCGATGGGGAGCAGGTGCCCTGGCGTACGGCGGTCCGTGCGATGCGTGGACTCATGCTGCCGTTGGGCGCCCTGGTCTCTCTGCGCAGCATGATGGTGATGGCGGTAACCCTGTTCCTCCCCCTCTATCTCACAGAAGAGGGTGCGAGTCTCTGGCTGGCCGGTGCGGCACTCTCGATTGTTGAAGCTGCAGGGATCGCGGGGGCATTCGCAGGGGGATGGATCAGCGACCACGTTGGGCGGCGAGCTGTGATGATCCTCGGACAAGTCGCCGCGCCTATCGCGTTGTTGGCGTTCCTCGCAGCGGATGGATGGGTCCAAGTGGCCATCCTTCCGATCATCGGTTTCTCATTGCTGGCGGTTCCGCCGGTGTTGATGGCGGTCGTCCAGGAGCAGTTCCCTGAGAGCAGGGCACTCGCCAACGGTGTCTACCTATCGATGAACTTCCTGATCCGATCGATCGCGGCCATCGGCTACGGCCTCTTCGGCGACGCTTTCGGCCTCTCGACGTCCATGTACATTGCTGCAGCGGCCATGTTCGCCGGGTTGCCGCTGATCTGGATGGTGACGCCGTCGGCGAAGTCCGTCGTCCGTCGTCCGTAGTCCGTATTCCGTAACCCGTAACCCAATACACCACCGCCGACGTGGAGATCACACACGTATGGGGTGGGA
>JBLWQS010000383.1:0-1864 GCA_048452705.1 Acidimicrobiia bacterium | reverse complement strand
AGCCAGGATCTCACAGCGAGGCCACTGGGAGTGATTCAGTGCTTGTGATATCGATAACAGCAGACAGCAGACAGCAGACAGTGGACAGCCGGTGACTGGCTGTTGGCTGTTGGCTGTTGGCTGTCCGCTGATTCAGAAGTGCCACGGGAAGGTGGTGTAGTCCTGGTCGCGTTTCTCCAGGAACGCATCGCGACCTTCCTTCGCTTCTGCGGTGCCGTAGGCGAGACGGGTCGCCTCGCCGGCGAAGAGTTGCTGGCCGACGAGCCCGTCGTCCGGAAGATTGAAGGCGTACTTCAGCATTCGCTGCGCGGTCGGACTCTTGGCGACGATCTCGCGGGCCCACTGGAGTGCAACGGTCTCGAGGTCATCATGATCGACGACGGCGTTGACCATCCCCATCTCGTAGGCGTCCTGCGCCGAGTACGCACGGCCGAGGAAGAACACTTCTCTCGCACGCTTCTGGCCGACCTGGCGGGCGAGGAGCGCCGAGCCGTACCCACCGTCGAAGGAGGCGACGTCGGCGTCGGTCTGCTTGAAGACGGCATGCTCCCGGGAGGCGAGTGTGAGATCGCACACGACGTGGAGACTGTGGCCACCGCCGACGGCCCAGCCGGGGACGACGGCAATCACGATCTTGGGCATGAATCGGATCAGGCGCTGTACCTCGAGGATATGGAGACGTCCGAGCCGGGCGGCGTCGATGCCGTCTGATCCTTCGTACTGGTAGCCGTCGGCCCCGCGGATCCGCTGATCGCCGCCGGAGCAGAACGCCCAACCGCCATCCTTCGGTGATGGGCCGTTGCCGGTCAGGAGCACCGCCCCCACGTCGGAGGTCATGCGGGCGTGATCAAGCGCCGTGTACAACTCATCGACGGTGTGTGGACGGAACGCATTGCGGACTTCGGGCCGATCGAATGCGATCCGAACGGCTCCGATCTCGGTGGATCGGTGGTAGGTGATGTCCGTGAAGTCGAACCCCTCGACGGGGTTCCACGCGGCTGGGTCGAATATCTCAGATGTCACGAGGCGATACTGTAGTGATCGCTTTGACCGACACCCTGCCGCACGAGTGGTTGGGGATCCACGCAAGGGCGCATCCCGATGCTCCTGCGGTGGTCTCCGCCGAACGCTCGATCTCCTACGTGGAGCTCGACCGCATGGCAAGCGCGCGCCTTCAGACTCTTCACGACGACGGTGTCAGGGCAGGGAACGTGGCACCCCTCGATGCGACGTTGACTCTGGAAACCATCGTTGACCTGGTCGCCATACCCCGACTTGGAGCGGTGTCGGCACCATACGGGCCTCATCGCATCGACGCCGGCAGTGTCGCCGACGGGCCCGCATACGCGGTCGTTCCGACATCCGGAAGCTCCGGGACTCCGAGAGGAGTCATCCTGACTCCCGGGAACGTCACGGCGGCAATCGACGCCTCCAGGAACCGACTCGGATACCACTCCGGTGACCGATGGCTCCTAACGCTCCCTCTGTTCCACGTTGGGGGGCTCTCAGTCATCTGGCGGAGCCTCGCCACAGGAGGATCCATCGACCTTCATGCCGGGTTCGACGCCGATCGGGTGGTCGAGAGTCTCAGGGGCGGACTCGTGTCGATGGCCAGTCTCGTTCCGACGATGCTGCACAGGATCCTCGAGATCGATCCGGGACCGTACGAAGGCATCAAAGGAGTTCTCCTCGGCGGAGCCCCTGCGACTCGGGACCTGGTCGAACGCGGTCTCGCCGCCGGTCTCCCGATCCTCCAGACATACGGGATGACCGAGACGTGTTCACAGGTCGCGACCGTTGAACCGGGGAAGGAACGGCAGTCGCTCGGGACGGCAGGGCCCCTTCTCGACGGCTTCATCGTTTC
>JBLWQS010000382.1:0-1871 GCA_048452705.1 Acidimicrobiia bacterium | reverse complement strand
CCGCCGAGTGCTTCGGCGGCCATCGCCCGGACCCCGCCGTCCTCGTCGTCGGTGACGATGCGGCAGAACTCGGCGATCGAATCGGCATCGAGACCGGAGGCGACACAAACGGAGATCGCGAGGCGGCGAACCGCGGCGTCGTCGTGGCTGAGGAACGGGACAGGGTTGTCGAGCAGTCGAACCAGCGCTTCGCGATCGGCATCCCGGGTGGCGTCAGGAGTGATGGAGATCCTCCCTCACCCACTCTGCGCCGCCGGGCCAGTGTTCCTTTTTCCAGATCGGCGCCCTGGCCTTGACCTCGTCGATCAGATACCGTCCGGCTTCGAACGCATCGCCCCGGTGCGGTGAAGAGACGGCCACCGCGATGGATATCTCACCGACTCCCAGTTCGCCGACACGGTGGATCGCGGCCACCTTCCGTACCGGCCATCGGTCACGGACCTCGGCGACGACCTCGGCGATCTTGTCGACGACTTGCTCGTCATAGGACTCGTACTCGAGGTGTGTCACGCCCGTTCGTCCGGGCGAGTGGTCACGCACAGTCCCGACGAACAACACAACGGCGCCCGCCTCGGGAGCCGAGACGGCGGCGACGACCGTCGAAGGATCGACCGGATCGGGTGACACGGCGATCAGATCTGACTGCTCGGATAGGTGATGTGAGGGCATAGAATCGACTCCGTGGACGACATTACCAATGGCAGCACGCCAGAGTCGCCTGACTCTCGGCCGGATGACCCGCAATCGGGGTCGTACGTGACCCCGTGGAACGTGCCGCCCGTCGCCCCACCGCCCGCCGCAAGGACTCCCGAGCCTCAGGCACGCGAACCAGAGTCCCGCAGCCACATCTCGACCGGTGTGGTGGCGTTCGTCTCCGCTGTGATCGGAGCCGCCGCCGTGGTCGGCATTCTCGCTCTCCTCGGTCTCTTCTCAACCGATACGACCGAAACGATCGCTGCTCCCACCGAGACGGCCGCTTCACCGGTCACCACCGTGGTCGAGCAGGTCATCAAAGAGATCATCACAAACGGCGGAGCCGACCAGGACGCCGAAGCCGTTGCTATCAAGGTCGTTCCGTCCGTCGTCACGGTCGAAGTCGGCGACCTCGAGGAGAACGTCCTCACCCTGACCGGTAGCGGATCGGGCGTCATCACGGACGATGGATACATCATCACGAATCACCACGTCATCGAGGATGCAACCGTCACACGGGTCGTTCTCCAGGACGGGCGGATCTACGACACCGAAATCGTCGGCTCCGACGCATACTCCGATCTCGCCGTCCTCAAGATCGATGTCGAGGGTCTTCCACCGATCGACTTCGGTTCCACCGATGACGTGATCATCGGGCAGTTCGCCGTCGCCGTCGGGAATCCGCTCGGTCAGGACGGCGGTGCCTCTCTCACCACCGGGGTCATCTCGGCACTCTCCAGAACGGTTGACGTCGGAGACATATCGCCCTTGTACGGCATGCTCCAGACCGACGCACCGATCACGTCTGGATCGAGCGGTGGCGCCCTCGTGGACGCCGAGGGAAACCTCATCGGCATCACGTCGGCCATCGGCGTGGGCCGCGGCGGCGCCGAGGGCATCGGATATGCGATTCCCGTCGAACTCGTCCAACGCATCACCGCTGAGATCATCGAGACGGGCGAAGTTCACCACGGGTTCATCGGCATTTACGGAACCGACTACGTCGAAACAGCCGACGACGGCGCTCTTGTCCCCGGAGGCGCCGAGATAGCGGAACTCTGGGATAAGGAGGGGGGATCTGCCGCAGGGCGGGCCGGATTCGAGGTAGGCGACATCATCGTCATGGTCGAGGGGACCGAGATCACCTCGATGGAAGACCTCGTCATCGAGTTGCGGCT
>JBLWQS010000381.1:0-1872 GCA_048452705.1 Acidimicrobiia bacterium | reverse complement strand
ATGCGCATAATGACGATTCGGCGTCTCATACTCCACATGAGCAATCGCAATCGTGATCCCACGCTCACGCTCCTCAGGAGCCTTATCAATCTCATCAAACGCCGTGAACTCCGTCGAACCCTCACCCGACTCCGCCAACACCTTCGTAATCGCAGCCGTCAACGTCGTCTTCCCATGATCAATATGACCCATCGTCCCAACATTCACATGCGGCTTCGACCGCTCAAACTTCGCCTTCGCCATCAGCGTGCTCCTTCTATTCGCCTCTGACCTTGGCCACGATTTCCTGCGCGGCGGCGGTCGGAACTTCTTGGTACGAGTTGAACTGCATCGAGTAATTGGCACGGCCCTGGGTGCGTGACCTCAGATCCGTGGCATACCCGAACATCTCTGCGAGGGGCACGAGGGCCTTGACGACCCGACCGTGTCCACGTTGGTCCATCGATTCGATCTTCCCTCGACGAGAGGAGAGATCGCCGATCACATCACCCAAGTAGTCCTCGGGGGTGATGATCTCGAGCTCCATGACGGGCTCGAGAAGTTTCATGCCGGCGGTTCTGGCGGCATCCTTCAGGGCCATCGACCCTACGATGCGGAAAGCCATTTCGTTCGAGTCCACGGCGTGGGCCGAACCGTCGATGAGAGATGCTTTCAGGTCGACGAGCGGGTATCCAGCGAGGATGCCCGAATCGAGTGCCTGGCGCATGCCCTTCTCAACAGCTCCGATGTACTCACGGGGGACGTTGCCGCCCTTGACGGCATCGACGAACTCGAAGCCACTGCCCGGAGCGAGCGGTTCGAGATTGATGACGACGTGGCCGAACATGCCGGAACCACCGGTTTGACGCTTGAATTTGGCGTCGATCTTGTTGACCGCTTTCTTGATCGTCTCGCGATATGCGACCTGTGGACGACCGACGTTGGCCTCGACCTTGAACTCTCGTCGGAGGCGTTCAACGAGGATCTCGAGGTGAAGTTCACCCATCCCCGCGATGATCGTCTGGCCCGTCTCATCGTTGCTGCTGACCTGGAACGTCGGATCTTCCTCTGCGAGCTTCGCGAGAGCTTCACCGAGTTTGTCCTGGTCTGCCTTGGTCTTCGGCTCGATCGCGACCGAGATCACCGGATCGGGGAACGTCATCGATTCCAATTGGATTGGCGCGTTCACAGCAGACAGGGTGTCGCCGGTTTTCGTGTGCTTGAGACCGACGGCGGCGACGATGTCACCGGTGTGGATCTCGTCGATGTCCTCCTGCTTCGCGGCATGCATGCGGAGGAGTCGACCGATCCGTTCCTTCTTGCCGTCCGTGGTGTTCAACACGGCGTCACCCTTGCTGCTGGTGCCGGAGTAGACACGGAAGTAGGTCAGTTTGCCGACATATGGGTCGGTCATGATCTTGAAGGCAAGCGCTGAGAACGGCTCATCATCCGATGGTGTCCGGGTGATGGTCTTGCCTTCGTGGCCGGGCTTGAAGCCGTCAACCGGGGGGAGTTCCGCCGGGGACGGCAAGTAGGCGACGATCGCGTCGAGCAACGGCTGTACGCCCTTGTTCTTGAACGCAGAGCCGAGCATCACCGGTACGAACTTCCGGTTGATCGTTCCACAGCGGATGACGGAACGGATCTCGGCCGGGTCGAGATCGTGGTCTTCGAGATACTTCTCGAGAAGCTCTTCGCTCTCGTTCGCGACGACGTCGAGCATCTTGTTGTGCCACTCGCGGGCAACCTCGAGATACTCTTCCGGGATCTCGACTACTTCGCGCTCTTTTCCCTCTTCGTCGTGCCAGATGATGGCGTTCATCTCGACAAGGTCGATGACTCCGTGGAACTCGGATTCGGCGCCCATCGGAATCTGGATGGCAACGGGGTTCC
>JBLWQS010000380.1:0-1872 GCA_048452705.1 Acidimicrobiia bacterium | reverse complement strand
TCAGCGTCCCGCCCGAGCTGTACGACAGGTTCCTCGGCATCGAAGTAGGCCCGATCTTCGCTCAGAGTGAGATTCTCCGTCTCACATAGCGGTCCTCTTCCTCCGCAGATCGGAACACCTGCCCAGTAGGTGCCGATATGGGCGGTCGGATTTGCATTGACACCCCCTGCGGAATGCCAACCGGGGATGATCCGGAGCCTGTCAACTTTCTTGAGACAGATGGTTCATCGTTTCATTGGGTCGGGGTGTCCTCCTCGGGTTTGTTGATCCACGCTGTCTGTGGGAGCGGTGGCGGTGTCGGGGGTTTGCGGACGAACCTTTCGGGGTGAGCTTCGTAGGCGGCGTCAAGGACGGTCGCTCGTTGAGCCTGGATGGCTTCGGCCCGGCCGTAGTGGACGTCGGCGGGGGTGTGATATCCGATACCGGAGTGGCGATGGTCGTTGTTGTACCAGTCGAAGAAGCTGCGACAGAACGCCTGGGCGTCTTCGAACGATCCGAAACGTTTCGGGAAGGCGGGCCGATACTTCATCGTCTTGAACTGCGATTCCGAGTACGGGTTGTCATTCGAGACGTGCGGACGGGAATGGGACTTGGTGACACCGAGATCGCCGAGCAACAGGGCGACCGGTTTGGACGCCATCGACGCTCCCCGGTCGGAGTGGATCGTCAACTCGCCACGATCGACACCCTGCTGTGTGATGGTGTCAGCCAACAGCCGCTCAGCGAGATGAGCCCGCTCGGCCCTTGCGAGCATCCAGCCCGGTACGTAGCGTGAGTAGATGTCGATGATCACATACAGATAGAAGTACGTCCATTTCGCCGGTCCCAACAGTTTCGTTATGTCCCACGACCACACGGCATTCGGAACCGCAGCAACCAACTCGGGTTTGATACGGGCGGGATGGGTGGCCTGGCGGCGACGCTCCGACACCTCACCGTGTTCACGCAGTATCCGATACATCGTCGCCGTCGACGCCAGATACACGCCGTCGTCGAGCAGCTTGGCGTAGACGGTGGCGGGCGCCTCATCAACATGACCGGGTTCGTGAAGGACCCGGAGTATCTCTTTGCGTTCCACCTCGTCGAGCGCCCGAGGCTGCGGATTCGGCATCCGATCCGGTTTCGCCGGAATGGGGCTCTTGCGATGCCACCGGTAATGCGTCGAGCGGGGACGACCCACCGCTTCACACGCTGCGGTGACACCCACCAGCGGCGCCAGCTCTTCGATGGTGTTGTCGATCACTTCTTCTCGCCGTTCGTCGTCGGGGCGCTGTCGGTGGCGAGTTCCTCCAACAGCGCCGAGAGTTTCCCCTGCACCTCGATCACCCGACGTGCCGTCCCCAACTCTTCTTCGAGCCGCCCGACACGTTGACGGAGCCGGGCGTTCTCCCGCTCGACCGGATCGACCGGTGCCCTTCCCGGCTTCGCTGCCAACGCCGCCAAAGCACCCCGATCGCGTTGCTTCCGCCACTCCGAGACCAATGACGAATACAGACCCTCCCGGCGCAACAGGCCACCCTTGGCGTCACGATCCAGACCTTCATACTCGTCGAGGATCTCCAACTTGTATCTCGCCGTATACGATCGGCGCTTCGCCCGTTCCGGGACTTCAGGACTCGGATCGTCCACCCGCCCGGCACGGCCCGGCGATCGATCCTCTGCAGCAATAGACATTCAGGGATTCTCCCATCCCCGCCCTCTCAACACAGTGATACACCTACACAACCCGTCTCACCGAAGGTTGACACAGAGGGGATCAGACCCGCGACTACGTACGACGGCGGCGAGCCCAAGGCTTGAACACCGCAGAGATCATGCGCTGCCTGAAACGCTACGTCGCCCGCCAGACGTTCAAACATCTACCACGAGCCG
>JBLWQS010000379.1:0-1878 GCA_048452705.1 Acidimicrobiia bacterium | reverse complement strand
CGTCAAGGACGTCGAGTTCTACTCGATGTGCGAGCACCACATGCTCCCATTCTTCGGGAAAGCGGCTGTGGCGTATCTCCCGAAGGGCAAGATCATCGGGCTGTCGAAGATCGCTCGCATCGTTGACGTGTTCGCACGCAGGCTTCAGGTCCAAGAACGGCTGACGAACCAGGTCGCTGATGCGCTGACCGACATCCTTGACCCCCACGGCGTCGCTGTTGTGATGGAAGGCCGGCACCTCTGCATGATGATGCGCGGCGTTCAGAAGCAGGAGAGTGCCATGATCACCAGTGCGATGAGGGGAACGTTCAAAGACGATCCGCGCACCCGGAATGAATTCCTCGACCTGGCGCGCTGAGTCGAGGCCCCGCAGCGCCGAGCGTTCGGTAGCCTCTCAATGATGCTTCTCGATACGCTTGGAAGACCGCTGCACGACCTGCGCGTGTCCGTCACGGACCGCTGCAACTTCCGCTGTGCCTACTGCATGCCTCGCGATGTGTACGACCGTGACCACGACTATCTGCCTCGCGATGAGATCCTGACGTTCGAGGAGATCGAGCGCCTCGTCCGAGTCTTCGCTGGCCTCGGTGTCGAGAAGGTCCGACTCACCGGGGGCGAGCCACTGCTGCGCCACGACCTCGACGACCTTGTTGCCAAAGTCGCTTCGGTGGACGGCATATCGGATGTGGCCATGACAACGAACGGAAGCACCCTTGCTCGCCACGCCGGAGCACTCGCAGACGCCGGCCTCAACCGGGTCACGGTGAGCCTCGACGCTGTCGATGACACCAGTTTTCGAGGGGCCGCGGACGTGGACTTTCCCGTTGCCCGGGTCCTTGAAGGAATCGACGCAGCCAAAGACGCAGACCTCACTCCGGTCAAGATCAACACGGTCGTCAGAAGGGGTCTCAACGACGACGCCCTCGTCGACATCGCCGGGGCGTTTCGCGGGACCGGCCACATCGTTCGGTTCATCGAATACATGGACGTCGGGTCGTCGAACGATTGGAAGATGGGGGATGTCGTTACCGCAGACGAGATCCTGGAGACCATCGCAAACGAGTGGCCGCTGGACCCGATCGATCCGAACTACCCCGGCGAAGTGGTGAAGCGGTGGCGGTATCGGGACGGGGAAGGGGAGATCGGTGTGATCGCTTCCGTATCGAACCCGTTCTGCGGCGAGTGCACGCGGCTCCGACTCTCGGCGGACGGTTCGATCTACACGTGCCTGTTCGCAACACGTGGAACCGATCTGCGAGATCCCATGAGAGCAGGCGCGACCGACGAGGATCTCGTCGAGATCATCACCGGGGTATGGCAGGAACGCTCCGATCGCTACAGCGAAGAGCGGACCGGTGTCTCATTGGGACTCCCGAAGGTAGAGATGTCGTTCATCGGCGGGTAGGGCCGGCTTCGCAGCCTTCATTGGTAGCCGGTAGCCGGTAGCCGGTAGTCGGTACTCGGTACTCGGTATCCGGACTCCTCCGGGTTGCGCTTGGACATCCTGGGCATCATTCATTGGCAGTTCTGACTACTGAATACCGACTACCGAGTACCGAATACCTGCCTAGCTAAATCACACCTATTGATGTCACATGTGGTTTCTTGTATGTTCGGGCCATGGAACCTGCCATGGCTCTCTGCTCCGGTGTTGCAGCCGTCACCTTGACGCTCGGGGTGCTCGGTTCGGTTCCTTCGGTCATGCGCAGACTCGTGGCAGTTCGCATCCCGATCCCGGTTCGTCCGCTTGCCGTGCTCTTGACGATGGCGAGTCTGACGGCAGTACTCGCTCGCCCGAGGCCTGCGGTCGCAACGGTGCCTCCGCCCATCGTCCGTCTCGCCGACGAGACGTCACCACCGGCAGACACGGTGGTGACG
>JBLWQS010000378.1:0-1878 GCA_048452705.1 Acidimicrobiia bacterium | reverse complement strand
TGACGGTTGAGGAAGAGGTCACCGAGGATCCGCCCGCAGACGACACAGCAACTGACGACGCGACGAGCGAGGACGCAGCCGTCGAGGAAGCGCCGATAGAAGTGATCGTGTGCGAGGAAGCTCCGATCGTTGAAGAGCCACTGACCTGGGGGATCCCACCGGGGGTCTTTGTCGGGGCCAAGGTTGCTGCAGGCGACGTGATCGGGTTCGTCGGGACCAGCGGCAACGCCGCCTACACGTCACCGCATCTCCACTTCGAGGTTCGGATGCCGGATGGAACATCCGTGAACCCGTATCCCCTCCTCACCGGCAAGACGAGTCCGAGAACGCTCTACGTCCTCCCGGACATCACCGATGACCCGGTCGCCACATCGATCGACGTGATCGGATACGTCGATCCGACCGGGGGCTTCAACGGCGACGTCTGGGTACACAGCGGCGTGGCCTATCTCGGCACGCTCGGAGTCGGCGAGACCTGCCCGGCGACCGGTGTGCGGCGGTACGACGTGACCGACCCGACGGATCCAGTCGAGTTGGAATCCATCTCGGCGGATTATCCCGGCACGAGCACGGAAGCCGTGTGGGCGGGCAGGATCGACAACGATCGATTCTCCGGTGACCTTGCGATCGTGGCACACCAACCATGCGATCCCGACGACATCGACGCATTCCGTGGCCTCGCTTTCTACGACGTCACGGATCCCGCCCTGCCGGTGCCGTTGAGCGCATACGATGCGGGGGCTGGAACGCTCGGGATCCACAGTTTCGACCTGTGGATTGACGAAGACAGAACTCTCGTAGTCGCGGCGGCACCGAACTCGCTCCTCGACCACACCGATGCCCTCGGCGACGTTCGCATCATCGACCTCACCGATCCGACGGATCCCGTGGACGTCGCTGACTGGGACTTCCGGCGCGACGCCGAAACATCCGTCAGAGACGCCGTACTTGCCGACGCCGATCCACGAGACTTCCACGTGCGGGGCATCACGATGGATCAGGCCGGTGAACGCGCCTTCGTCGCTCACTGGGATGCCGGAGTCGTCATTCTCGACCTGTCCGACCCATCGAATCCCGAGGCTGTTGGTCGCACCGCGTCGCTCGGGTACCAGGAGGGGAACTCGGAGTCGACTGTGTTCGATCCGGCTAGTGGAGTCCTCGTCGTCAATCATCGGGACCCCGACCCTCTCGACGATGAAGCAGGACTGGAGTCGTGGGGCGTCAGCGTGGTTTTCGACGCCAGCGGACACGACGATCCATCGCAGCCATCCATCTATTCGATAGAACGTGCACTGGCGGACGCCGAAGGTCGACTGGCCCTCGACGGGATCTACACGGCCCATGAGGCCGTGATGGCCGGCGACTATCTCTACGCCGTCTGGCTCTCGGGCGGTCTCCGGGTAGTCGATCTCTCAGATCCAACGGAAGCCGTTGAAGTGGCGTCGTTCGTTCCTCCGATTCGGGTTGACCCGCAGGAGCACTTCGTTTCCCCGAACGGCAACATCGCTATGCCGCTGGCGTGGTCGGTCCACGTCGTCGACAACCTCATCTACGTGTCGGATGCCAACACCGGCCTCTGGATCCTCCGACTCTCCGATCCACCCATCGGCACCGATTAGAACCCTCGGTCAACGAGGGAACCATCCCGTTCTTGCGCAAATTGGGTCCTCGCGGCGGACTTGATTTCAAGTAGGGAGGGCATCACCCGAACACGAGCGCATCTCAAACCGCCCGCCATGTGAGAATCACACCGATGGCGAAGCCGGGAGGCCATCTTGGTGGCGGAGGTTGGGTGTCGTTTCGGTTGCCGCCGGTTGGGAACTCATCAGCTTGTCTTCGAGGGCGACAGCGTCGTCGGAAACGGGAGATCTCCCCAGG
>JBLWQS010000377.1:0-1895 GCA_048452705.1 Acidimicrobiia bacterium | reverse complement strand
CTCCGAGACGACCAACCTTGCGCCAGCGGTCGCCGGTACGGATCTGTACACCCACATTCGGGCGATGATGGCAACGACGATCCCCTCAATACTCATCGCCCTGGTCCTCTATACGATCTTCGGGCTGCGGGCGGATGTCACAGACGCCTTCGACGTCGGGCCTGCGCTCGATGCGATCTCGAGCGTCTTCCACATCGGGATTCTCCCGATGATCCCGCTGATCGTCGTGATCGCCCTAGCCGTGAAGAAAGCACCGCCGGTGATGGCGATCATGGCGGGAGCGCTGCTCGGAGGCGTTGTTGCCGTCATCCTCCAGCCCGACGTCGTGCTGGCATTCGTTGCAGATCCGAGCCTGAGCACACCATGGGCGATGATCAAGGGCGTCTGGGACGCGATGGCGACGGGTTTCGTCGCAGACACCGGGTTCCCCGGTCTCGACGCGCTACTGACCGGTGGCGGGATGGCCAGCATGATGAACACCGTCTGGCTGATCCTCTCAGCGCTCGCCTTCGGTGGCATCATGGACTACACCGGCAGCTTGGCGCGTATGATCGATCCGCTCGTGCGGAGAGCCAAGACCGATCGGTCGATCGTTGCGGCAACGGGTGTCACGGCGATCGGTATCAACACGATCGCCGCAGACCAGTACCTGGCCATCGTGCTGACCGGCAACGTCTATAAGCCCGAATACGAGGAACGAGGCATCGCTCCTCAGACCCTGTCACGAGAGATCGAGGACACGGCAACGGTGACCTCGCCGCTGATTCCCTGGAATAGCTGTGGTGCATACGTCGCAGGCACACTCGGGATCGAGACGGTGGCCTATTTCCCGTTCGCCTTCTTCAACCTGATCAACCCGCTGCTCTCGTTCGCCTACGCCTTCTTCGGGTTCCAGATCAAACACGTCGAACCCGGCGCCCCACTTGAAGAGCCTCCCGAAGAGGGCAAGTTCTACGGCATCGGCGGGCAGGACATCGACGAGGTTCCACTCAAAGGAGACTGACCACGGACTGGTTCTCAGTCGTACACGGGGTCGCGCAGAACGGGACACGTCATGCAGTGACCGCCGCCGCGTCCCCGTCCGAGCTCCGAACCGTCGATTTCACGCACGGTGATTCCTGCCTTCCGCAGCCGAATGTTCGTTCCCTCGTTCCGGCTGTAGCCGACCACGACACCGGGCTCCATCGCTACGACGTTGTTGCCGTCGTTCCACTGCTCACGCTCCTGGGCGAACGCATCCCCGGCGGTGGGAACAACCCGGAGCTCATCGAGTCCGAGCGCGTCTTGGACGACCTCGAGCCAACCCCGCTCTTCGATCACGACCTCAGGAGCTTCGTCCCCCGGGTAGTAACTGATCGGCTGAATCGACCGAACGGCCGGTTCGAAGATCGTAACGAGATCCCGATCGCAGAACGAGAAGATCGTGTCGAGGTGCATGCTGGCCCGGTCGGGTGGCATCTTCGCCGCGATCACCCTGGTGGCGGCCCCGTTCTGGAACAGAGTCCGGGCGAGCTGCCCAACGGCCTGGTACGTCGTGCGCTCACCCATGCCGATGAGCACGATGCCTTTGCCGACGGGCATGATGTCGCCGCCCTCCATCTTGGCTTCGCCCCAGTTGGCCGTCGGTGGATCACCGAACCAGATGTCGAAGTCACCACCCTTGAACTCGGGGTGGTACTTGTAGATGGCCATCATGTGGAGGGATTCCTTGCGACGCGCCGGCCAGTACATCGGATTGACCGTCACTCCGCCGTAGATCCAGGCTGAGCTGTCGCGAGTGAACAGCTGATTCGGGAGTGGAGACATCACGAACTCCGTGCCGGCCCACGCCTTCCTCGCAACTGCTCTGAAGTCGGTGGGGAGGTCATCGACGGTGATACCGCCGATGAGGTAGG
>JBLWQS010000376.1:0-1898 GCA_048452705.1 Acidimicrobiia bacterium | reverse complement strand
ACAGGAGATCCCCGTTCCCCGTGCCCGCGGTGTCATCGCTCTCGATCCCGAGGCCTGCACCGTCTGCATGCTGTGTGCAAGGGAGTGCCCCGACTGGTGCATCTACATCGAGGGGCACAAGGAACCCAAGGCCCCGTCGAAGCCGGGGGGCCGCGCCAGGACGCAGAATGAGCTCGACCGCTTTGAGATCGACTACTCGTTGTGCATGTACTGCGGGATCTGCGTCGAGGTCTGCCCGTTCGATGCGCTCTTCTGGAGCCCCGAGTACGAGTACTCGAGCCATGAGGTCGCCGACCTTATCCACGGCAAGACCCGTCTCAAGGACTGGCTGACCACCGTGCCCGAACCCCCAGCCCTCGAACCGAACGGGGAGGCGTCATGACCGTCACCTTCTCCGACTGGATTACCGAGATCGCCAACTGGGTGTTCCTCGCCATCGCACTTGCGACACTCGCCGGAGCCTTCCTCGTGGTCACAGCGAAGAACGTCGTCCGAGCGGTCCTCGCCCTGGTCGTCACGTTCGCCGGCACCGCGGCGCTCTTCCTCATGCTCGGTGCCGAGTTCGTCGGCTGGACCGTCGTCCTCGTGTACATCGGGGCGGTCATCGTCCTGTTCCTCATCGGGATCATGATCACGAGGGCCCCGCTCACAGAGAAGACCGAACTGAGCCAGCCGATGGCGATGCGGGCTCCGGCCGCGGTGCTCTCGGTTCTCCTGTTCGCCGTCATCGCCTGGGCCGTGACCTCGTCGTTCGGTGCCGCCCAACTCCCGCTCCCGGACGAGGCCACCACAACGGCGTCGATCGGCGTGGAGATGTTCACGACATGGGTCATCCCGTTCGAGGTCGTGTCGTTCGTGCTGCTCGCCGCCCTGATCGGTGGCATCGCCCTGGCACGACAGGACGCCCCCGAGGAGGGTGACGCATGACCATCCTCCAATTCATCATCCTTGGAGCCGCCCTCTTCTCGATCGGCCTCTACGGCGTGCTGACAAGGAAGAACGCTGTGCTCGTCCTCGCCTCGGTCGAGGTGATGCTCGCCGCAGTCAACGTCAACCTCGTCGCTTTCGACGTCTACCTCGGTGACGCCTCTCACGCCGGCCAGATGATGGCGCTGTTCATCATCGCCCTCGCCGCAGCCGAGGTCGGAATCGGAATCGCGATCGTGCTGATGATCTTCAGGAACCGTCGCTCAGCCGACGTCGACGAGCTGGACACGATGAGGTACTGATGCTGGCTCTCCTCACCCCGCTCATCGCCTGGTTCTCCTTCCTCTCAGAAGAGGGCGGCCACGAGGTCCACGCCGGCGACGGCGGCGCACTCGCCCAGTGGGCATGGCTCATCCCGGTCGTCCCGATGGTCATCACCTTCCTCATCGTCTTCTTCGGCAAGAAGTCGCCGCTCAAGGGATGGGGGATGGCGACGTTCGGCATGGCGTTCGTCGCCGTGTACGGGGCGATCCTCGCATGGAAGAACCTCACCGAAGGCATCCTCTACGAAGGTGCGATCGAGGTCGGGCGTATCGGTGGCTTCGCCGTCGAGTGGGGATGGGTGGTCGACGGTCTGTCGATCATGATGTACTTCCTCGTGGGCGTTGTCGGGTTCCTCGTCTTCGTCTACGCCAAGGGCTACATGAAGGGCGACGTCCGCTACACGTGGTTCTTCGCCTCGTTCTCCCTGTTCGCAGGCGGCATGCTCGTGCTCGTCTCCGCACCGAACCTCATCCAGTTGATCGTCGGTTGGGAACTCGTCGGCGTCTCTTCGTACCTGCTGATCGCCCACTACTGGGAGGACTTCGAGAATGTCGACGCAGGCAACAAGGCGTTCATGGTGAACAAGGTCGCCGACGCGGCCCTGTTCATCGGCGTGATCATCATGGCGCTGTCTGCCGGGTCGTTCC
>JBLWQS010000375.1:0-1913 GCA_048452705.1 Acidimicrobiia bacterium | reverse complement strand
CCCTCGATGGTTCGGATCTTGAACCGCCGGTAGTCGCTCTTCTTGGGCAAACCGTCTTCGAAGACGACCATCGAGGCGACCGTGTTCGTGCCCTGGATCGTGGAGATGTCGTAGCACTCGATACGCAGCGGCGGTTCGGGAAGAGCAAGAGCTTCCTGGAGGTCATTCAGAGCGCGGGCTCTGGCGTTGTGATCGGTGTGTCGTTTCAGACGGTGCCGGCTGAACTCCTGAGCAGCATTGGCAGCAGCCGTCTCCAGGATCCGACGCTTCGCTCCTCGCTTCGGAACGCGAAGGGACACTGCGCTGCCCCGTTGCTTGTGGAGCCACGCTCGCCTCACGTCGGGATCATCGGGGAGCATCTCGACGAGCACCTCACGGGGTGGCTGCTCGTTGCCGTACAGCTCCGTCAGCAGAATGCCGATCAGCGACGCCGTATCGACCTCCTCGACACGATCGACGATCGTCGTCTTGCGCCCCGTAACTCGCCCACGTCGCACGTGGAGGACGACGAGCGCGGCCTCCAACTCGTCTTCGGCTACAGCGATGACGTCGAAGTCATCCGGTTGCTCGGTGACGAGTTCCTGGCGTTCCATCGCCTTGCCAACCGAGGTGAGCTGATCTCGTATGCGCGCGGCACGCTCGTACTCCTGGTTCGCGGCGGCTTCCTCCATGTCGCTCTGGAGTTGCTCGGTGATCTCCGCCGAGTTACCCCGGAAGAAGGATGTCATCCCTGCGACGAGTTCTTCATACTCCCCCGATTCGATCTCCCCGACACACGGCCCGGCGCACTTCTCTATGTGGAAGAGGAGGCACGGTCGCCCGGACGCTTCGTGTCGTCGGAACTTCGCATCGGTGCAGGTGCGGACGGGGAACGTCCTGAGCATCAGGTCGAGCGTCTGACGGATGGCGTACGCCTGGGCGTATGGCCCGAAGTATCGGACTCCCTTGCGACGTTTCCCCCGAACGACCATCGCCCGCGGCCACTCCTGGTTCATGGTCAGGGCGAGGTACGGGAAGCTCTTGTCGTCCTTCAGCCTGATGTTGTAGCGGGGCTGGTGCTCATGGACGAGCGAGTACTCGACCATGATCGCGTCGACCTCGGACGGGGTCACGATCCATTCGACAGAATCAGCAGTATCGACCATCGCCGCCGTCTTGCCTTCGATATCTGCGGCGAAGTAGTTGGCGAGGCGCTTCCTCAGCGACTTCGCCTTCCCGACGTAGAGAACAGCACCGTGTTGATCACGAAAGAGGTACACCCCGGGACCATCGGGAATCTCAGATGGGGGCGGTCGACGAAGCATGGCCCCCGATGCTATCGGGTATGGCTGAGATCGGTGGCAGCGTTAAGCAGCGGACGAGCGACGATGGACGATCGAGTCCAGGGTGCTACCGGAGAGGTATACGGCCCGCTCTCGGAGAAGCCGAAGTTCCCCGTCCGACATCCAACTCGGAGGCGCTGAGTAGACCTCGACCTCTGGAACGATGGATTCGATATCGGCCGACGAGCGAGCACGGATGTAGCCCCACACTTGACCGGTGCCGTACTCATATGCAACGAGATGGTCTGTCATTGGTGGCCTCCAGAAAGGGTCAGGTTCCTCATTTCTATCGGCATTTCAGGAGTCCAACTTGACTCGCCTCCGCCACCTGACTCCGAAGAATCGAGGAATTCCTTCCTGCCCGGCGTATGAGGGTTCCCTCTCAATGGCAGCGCTGCCGAGGGGTGCCTCGATCATCTCCTCGAGGGTCCATCCGGCGTCCGCTGCCGAGGTAAGGAGTTCAGCGGTCGAGCGGTGATACATCACGATGTTCGATGACCCCGCCGGTACGTCGGACGATCCCACCTCGAGGTAACTGCCCCATCGCCAGAAGACATCGAGATCGGGATCCATGAACGGCCCCGAATCCGG
>JBLWQS010000374.1:0-1915 GCA_048452705.1 Acidimicrobiia bacterium | reverse complement strand
AATGCGGATACGAGGTCGAATACGGCGACTGCGACACAGCAGTTGTATGACTTCGATTCGTCGAAGACAGCGACGGCTGACGGCACGAAGGGTTACTCCAATGATCCTGCCGTCTCGGTCGACTTCTCAACCGCAACCATCACACACATCGATGAGGAGATCACCGTCACCGACGATTACGGAACGCCCGATGATGCATCTGACGATGTTGACTTGGGCACCGTGAGTGCTCTGACGGATGACTTGCCGAAGACACTCAGGTACCAGCGGACATTCGCCGTGGGTGACTTCCCAGCGTGCGGCGACTGGAGCGTTGTTAACACGGCGGACTTCGTCACCAACGACACGTTCTCGACGGGTATCAGTTCGTGGACGATCGTGTTCGACATTCCATGCGACGAGGGTCTGACACCCGGCTTCTGGCAGGGTGGAGCGGGCCTCCCGTTGTGGGACGAACCGGCCGATCAACTGGCAATCGATGTGGGACTGGCGCTCTTCAGCGAGGGCTACGGTTCAGGCGATCCGTTCTACGCGGGTGCCCTGTACGATGACATGTTCGATGAAGTTGATGGTCGCACGCTGCTCGAGATCGTCGGGAGCGGCGGTGGCTCGGACTTCGAGAACAAGGCGAAGCGTGACATGATCGCGGCGCTGCTGAACTCGGTCGACGTGGAGGTGAACTATCCGTACTCGGTCGCAACGATCTTGTACGACTTCTTCGACGTCGGTGACTACGTGGCCTTCCATACGAAGTATGCGGCCGCCAACGAGCTCGGGGGGGATCGCAACTGATCGAACTCGAGTGCTGGTTGAGGAGGCCCCGCTTTGGCGGGGTCTCCTCTCGCGAGGGCGATGAACGTCGCATGTTATCGATCCCCTTGCGTGCTGACGGGGCCCCGATTGTTGGTCCAGTCGTTATGAGTGTGTCGGCTGGTGTCGATGGCTGCATTTCTCGGTGTACTCGGCGGGGGTGAGTCCTCCGAGGCTGCTGTGGGGTCGCCAGGCGTTGTACTCGTTCCTTCAGTCTTCGATGATGATTCGTGCTTCGGTGAGGGATCCGAATTCGGTGATGTTCAGAGTTTCAGCCGAAGCATCACTTCTGGTCGTTCATGTAGGGGCGGTGATGCCTTCCAGCGAAGGCCCATTTGTGTTGCGTTTCCAGTTGATCGTTGCATCACCTGAGACGCGAGTTCTTTCGATGGAGGCTCGTGGTGGAACGGTTGTCGGACGTCGACCGGAGTGTGTCGTGGGATCTTTCGGAGGATGGCGCGGTGCGGCGGTCGATCGGTCGTCGTCTCCGTTGTTCGTTGGTTCGTCGGTACGCTGGTGATGGTCGCTTCAAGGTGGTTGACTTGAGCGATCGAACGCCCACGAGAGGCCCACGAATGGACACGAGCACACTGCTGGTCGAAGCGTTCCGGCGCATCCCTGAGTTGGTTCATGGGGCGTGCGATGGCCTTGACGCGGAGGGCCTGGCGTATCGGCCCGAGCCGGGCGCCAATTCGATTGCGTGGCTGGTGTGGCATCTGAGTCGCGTCCAGGATGATCATGTCGCCGAGATCACGGGGATGGACCCGGTGTGGGCCGATCGTGTCTGGGCCGAGCGGACCGGCATCGACCGGGACGTGACGGCGACGGGATTCGGTGACACTCCCGATGACGTGGTAGCGGTTGTCCCTGAGTCCTCTGAGGCGCTGGTCGCCTATCACACTGCCGTGGCAGAACGCACCATGGAGTATCTGGGAGGTGTCGATGCGTCGGAACTCGATCGCATCATCGACCGCTCCTACGACCCGCCGGTATCGGTCGGCGTGCGCCTGATCAGCGTGATCAGCGACAACCTCCAGCACGCCGGCCAAGCCCGCTATCTCAGAGGCACTATTGAACGCCTGCGCTGAAGAGCGACGCTCTTCTG
>JBLWQS010000373.1:0-1916 GCA_048452705.1 Acidimicrobiia bacterium | reverse complement strand
CTCCCCGCCGGTGGCGCCACACAGCGACTCCCGAAGATCATCGGCATCGCGGCGGCACTCGACATGATCCTCACCGGGCGCCCCACCCGCCCCCACAAGGCCCTCAAGATCGGCCTCGTCGACGAAGTCGTTCCCAGCGAGATGCTCTACGAGATCGCCACGAAGCGAGCGATCGAATCGATCGGGAACCTCGGGGAATCCAGAGGGGCGGCGGTGAAGGGGTTCCTTGCCCCATCCCACCTCCAGGCTCTCGCCGTCGAACAGAATCCGGTTGGACGCCGGGTCATGTTCAAGAAGGCCGAAGACGCGATGCTCGCCAAAACAAAGGGCCTCTACCCGGCGCCGCAGCGGGCACTCGAAGCCGTCAAGATCGGAGTCGAGCAGGGCAATGCCGCCGGCTACGAAGCAGAGGCGACGTTCTTTGGTGAGTTGGTCACGTCTTCCGAGTCGAAGGCGCTTCGCGGGATCTTCTTCGCTTCACAGATGATGAAGTACTCAACCGGGATCAGCGGCCATGCCGAACCAAAGAAGATCTCCAAGGTCGGGATCCTCGGAGGCGGTCTGATGGGCGCGGGAATCGCGACCGTTTCCGTCCTGAGGGCCGGATCGACCGCTCGGGTGCGCGAGGTGGACGAGGCGGGCGTCGGTCGGGCACTGTCGCATGTCTCGAAGGAAGTGTCCAGGCAGGTGAAGCGGCGACGACTCACACCGTTCGCCGGCGAGCAAGCCATGAACAAGGTCACGGGGACGACCGATTGGAGCGGATTCAGCAACGTCGACATCGTCGTCGAAGCCGTCTTCGAGAGCCTCGCGTTGAAGCAGACACTTCTTGCCGAAGCCGAAGACGTGATCGGGGAAGGCGTCGTCTTCGCCTCGAACACGTCCTCTCTCCCCATCACAGACATCGCAGCCAACGCCCAGCACCCCGAAGCGGTCCTCGGCATGCACTACTTCTCACCGGTCGAGAAGATGCCGCTGCTCGAGATCGTCGTAACGGATGACACCGCGGACTGGGCGACCGTGACAGCCGTCGAGTTCGGGAAGCGCCAGGGCAAGACCGTGATCGTGGTCAAGGACGGACCCGGTTTCTACACGACGAGGATCCTCGTGCCGTATTTGAACGAGGCTTTCTTCCTGTTGTCTGAGGGCGCCTCGATCGAGGCCGTCGACAAAGCGATGACGAAGTGGGGTTTCCCGATCGGTCCGCTGCTGTTGACCGATGAAGTTGGCATCGACGTCGGTGCACACATCTCAAAGATCATGCTCGACGCTTTCGGTGAGCGAATGGCTGGACCCGACATGGCGCAGGGTCTTCTCGACGATGATCGCCAGGGCAGGAAGAACGGCCGCGGCTTCTACGAGTACGACGACAAGGGAGTTCGTGGCGGAGTCGACGAAAGCGTCTACCAGGCGCTCGGGCTCGGGCCGCGCCGAGAGATTCCGAAGGCCGAGATCCAGGAGCGGGTCGCCCTGGCGATGGTCAACGAGGCGGCGCGCTGCCTCGAAGAGGGAATCCTCCAATCGGCTCTCGACGGCGACATGGGCGCCGTCATGGGCCTCGGCTTCCCGCCATTCCGCGGTGGTCCATTCTGGTGGATGGACGAAGTCGGTGCCGGAGAGATCATCGCCAAACTCGAAGCTCTCGCCGAGAAGCACGGTGAACGGTTCGAACCGGCAGAGATCATCCGTACGCACGCCGAATCGGAGAAGACGTTCCGGTAGACGTGTACCGCTAGACGAGGATTGCGAATCGGTCGGTGACGGCTTCCACCATCGGTTGCGTCGATAGGCTGCTCCGGTGACGGAGCGCCTCTTCACCAAACCGTTCCTGCTCGTGTCGGTCGCCAACTTCACGAGCGGGATGGCGTATGCGCTGTTCCTTCACTTCTCCGGCTATCTCGCCGATCTCGGCGCAA
>JBLWQS010000372.1:0-1937 GCA_048452705.1 Acidimicrobiia bacterium | reverse complement strand
ACGTAGAACTGGTGTCGACGGAGGTCACGGCCGCGATAGAGAACGACCGATGTTCCCTTTGCGGCATATCCGTACTTGTGGGTGTCTGCCGACATCGACGTCACACCGGGCAGGCGGAAGTCGAAAGGTGGAACCTCGTAACCGAGGCGTTCGGCCCACGGCAGTACGAACCCGCCGAGGCAGGCGTCGGTGTGGAACCCCACACCCCGCTCACGGGCCATCTCGGAGAGTTCGGGGATCGGATCGATGATGCCGTGCGGGAAGCCGGGTGTCGACCCCGCGATGACGACGGTCCGCTTCGTCACGGCGTTCGCCATCGCATCGACGTCGGCGGCAAAGTCGGCTCCAACCGGGACACGGATCTGGTCGTAGCCGAAGTACGCCGCAGCCTTGTCGAACGCTACGTGTGCCGAGTCCGGGATGACCATCTGGGGCTTCGCGATGCCCGCACGGTCCCGGTAGGACTTCATCGCCATGATGATCGACTCGGTGCCGCCAGAGGTCACAGTTCCGACGATCTCGTCCCCGGCGGCCGCAGCGGCATCCGCTCCCAGCATGCCGGCAGTCATCGCGATGACCTCGGCCTCGAATTTCATCCCCGATGGCCAGACATCGAGGTGGAGGGGATTCGACTGGGACTGGAGGGCGTAGACCTGGTTCAGGAAGTCGATGTGCTCCGCATCCCCGTGATATACGGCGCCCGAGGCGTAGCCGGCGCTCCACTCTCCCTTTTCCTCATCTGCGAGTGCCGTAACGTCGTTGATCACTTCGGCCCTGCTGCGACCGGTCTCCGGGAGGCGCGAGTAGACCGCCACGTCGGCGTCGGGTCGGACGACCGGCGCCGCATCGAGCATGGACTCATATTCGGCCTCGAGGATGGCCTTCACCCTTGGGAGCTTCCCGGCTCCTCCGATAATCGCCGACGCCACTCGAGGAGGGAGCTTGTCGAGGAGGCTCTTGGCGCGATCGGTTGTACTCATGTGGATGTCACCCGTTGATGCGTCGATAGATGCCGCGATTGGCCTTGTGGATCCGGCGGAACGTGTCGTAGTGGCCGTCGTACACGGCTCGGTTGGCCGGATTCGGAACATGGGTCGTCGCTGTCGGAATCATCGCGTCGATCTCGCCCCACTCGACATGTCCGAGGGCGGCATGTGCGAGCATCCCGGCACCCCGCACGTTGACCCAAATCGGATCCTCCCTCCGGATGATCGTGCGATTCAGCACGTCGGCATGGATCTGCGCCCAGAGAGAGGACCGGGCGCCGCCGCCGACCATCGCGATCGGATCGAGGCGCCGTTTCGTGAATCGCTCGACGGTCTCGAGGAGCCAGCGGGTGTTGTACGCCACACCTTCGAACACCGACCGGATCATCTCCGGTCTTCCCGTGTCGAGGGACTGGTTGAAGAACCCGGCACGCAGATTCGCATCTTCCACCGGGGTGCGCTCACCGTAGAGCCATGGCGTGAAAACAACTCCACCTGAGCCGGGGGGAACAGAGGCAGCGACGTCGTTGAGTTCCTCGTACACCTCTGCGTCGATGTTCCGTTCGGGATAGAGAATCGAGGCCAGCCAATCGATCGCTTTTCCGGCCGTCTCCTGTTCATTGGCAACCAGCCACCGACCGGGCACGGCTGCCGGTAGGGAGGCGATCGAGTGCAAGAGATCGGTCTTCTTGTACGGCACGTGGCAGCTCAGCCACGAGGACGTGCCGATGTACAGATGCGCGGCATAGTCACGCACGGTGCCGGCGCCGATACCCGCAGAGTGAACATCGGGTGTCCCGGCGATGACGGGAGTCCCAACAGGGAGTCCAAGCTCCTCCGCAGCGGACGGCGTAAGACCTCCGATCACCTCGGTCGCTGGGCACAAGTCCGGGAACTGCTCACGTTCGAGGTCGGCGTATCCGAGGAGCATCTCGTCGTAGTCGACGGCGT
>JBLWQS010000371.1:0-1940 GCA_048452705.1 Acidimicrobiia bacterium | reverse complement strand
TCAAGGATCGAACCCAGGAGACCGACCTGGCGGTCCCTGCCAAGCGTGGGGACTACTGGTACTCGACGCGGACCGAGGAGGGACGCCCCTACCGAATCTGGGTCCGGATGGACGGCGGTCCCGACGGCTTCGAGACGGTGCTGCTCGACGAGAACGTCGAAGCCGAGGGACACGACTACTTCCGGTTGGCGAACTTCTCGGTGAGTCCCAGCGCCGGCATCATCGGCTACAGCACCGACACCGACGGTGGCGAGCGTTACACGACCCGATTCCGAGACGCAGCTACGGGCCGAGATCTTGACGACGAGATCCCGAACACGTCCTATGGAGCAGCGTGGGCATCCGACTCGCTCCACTACTTCTACAGCGTGACCGACGCAGCCATGCGTCCTTGGCAGATCTGGCGCCACCGTCTCGGCACCGACGCGTCGAGCGACGCCCTGGTGTTCCAGGAAGACGACGACCGGTACTACCTGTCCGTCCAGCGGTCCCGCAGCGGGGCGTACGTCTTCATCGTGACCGGATCGGCCGTAACGAGCGATGCTCGATACGTGCCGGCAGACGTACCTGAGTCGGAGCCGGTCGCCGTCCTGCCACGGGTCGAGGGCGTCGAGTACTCCGTCGATCATCGCGGTGATGAGTTCTGGATCGTCACGAACGACGGGGCGCTCGATGGGCGGCTCCTCCGTGTGCCCGTCGCCGGCGGCGACGCGGTGGAGGTGGTCGCTCACGCTCCGGGATCGAAGCTCGAGTATCCCGATTGCTTCGCCGATCACGTGGTCGTGTGGGGACGCCACGACGGTCTTCCGGCTGCTCTGATCGTTGACCCTGCCGACGGGACTACATCGTATCTCGAGATCGAAGAGTCCGTCTACGAGCTGAGTCCGGGTGCCAACTACGAGTTCGAGACGAACCTCCTGCGCTACGGCTTCGAGTCTCCCGTGACCCCATCATCGGTATTCGACCACGATGTTGCAACGGAGCAGCGGACACTCCTGAAACAGCAAGAGGTCCTCGGTGACTACGCCCCGGGCGACTACACGACGCGACGAGAATGGGCCCGTGCCGGGGACGGCGCTCTCATTCCAGTCTCAGTTGTGCACCGGAGCGATGCGCCGATCGACGGCACGGCGCCCCTCGTCGTCTACGCATATGGCGCCTACGAGATCTCGATGCCGACGCGATTTTCCATACCCCGGCTCAGCCTGCTCGACCGTGGCGTCGTGTACGCGATCGCGCATGTGCGCGGTGGCGGGGAGATGGGGAAGTCTTGGTATGAGCAGGGCAAACTCGTCAACAAGATGAACACCTTCACCGATCTGATCGACGCGACCCGACATCTGGTCGACGCCGGCTACGGAGATTCCGAAAGGGTTGCCGTGCGCGGTGGAAGCGCCGGAGGGCTGACCGTCGGAGCAGCAGTCAACTTCGATCCGGATCGCTTCCGGGCCGTCGTTGCTGAGGTTCCGTTCGTCGACGTCGTCAACACGATGCTCGACGAGTCACTCCCCCTCACGGTCGTTGAGTGGGAGGAGTGGGGGAACCCGAACATCGAGGAGGAGTACGGCTGGCTGCGGGCGTACACGCCGTACGAGAATCTCAAGGCGGTCGAGTACCCGTCCATGTTGATCACCGCCGGGTTGAACGACCCGAGGGTGCAGTATTGGGAGCCGGCGAAGTGGACCGCGGAACTCCGCACCACCGTGATCGGGGATCGTCCCGTGCTACTGAAGACCGAGATGGGTGCCGGTCACTTCGCAAGATCCGGTCGCTACGACGCATGGCGTGACGAAGCGTTCGTATTGGCGTTCATGCTTGACGAACTAGGAGCAATGGAGTCTGAGTAGCTGTGAGCGAGTTCGTACTGAGTACTGAGTACGGAGTACGGCGTCGAAGGCGCCCACTGAGTACGGCGTCGAAGGCGCCCACCGACTACGGAC
>JBLWQS010000370.1:0-1941 GCA_048452705.1 Acidimicrobiia bacterium | reverse complement strand
TCCCTGCGTAGATCGAGCTCACAGGAGACGACTTCACCATCGCGTCGCCGGCAAAGATGCCGACGGCGATCGAGTTGAACTCGACGATGGCGATCGCTGGATCAGACAATGCGCATCGCTCCCACGACGGTCACCCGCCGGATGCGGGAGAACGTTCTGGGGCGGGTCAGACCCTCGCCCGTCGGGCTGGCGATCGAGAAAGAACTGAAGCCCTCTCCCCCGTCACCGAGTCCGGAGATGTTCGGTCCGTTCGCCACCATGATCGAGCAGTTCATCTCTCGCGCCATGCGAGTGATCGTGTCGACGTTCGTGGAATGAATCGAGGCGGTGTGCCGGAATCCGTGCTCGGATCGCACGGCCAGGTCGATTGCGGCATCGACGTCCTTCACCCGAACCACGGGCATCACGGGCATCATCTGCTCGGTCCACACGAGATTGTGCCCGGCAGGCACCTCGGCGATGAGGAGCCGAATGTCTCTGTCAACGGACACACCGATCTCGGAGAGAATGACGGCAGCATCCTTCCCGATCCACGGCGGGTTAATGACGCCGGGCTTGCCTTGTGGCCCCATCTCCTTGAAGATCACCCGTTCGAGTCGCTTGAGTTCGTGCTCTTTGAGCCGGTACGCACCGTGGGCAACCATCGACTGAACGAGACGGTCGGCGACGCTGTCGATAACGATTGTCGTCTTCTCGTCCACACACACGATGTTGTTGTCGAACGAGCCGCCACGCACGATGTCGCGTCCTGCCTGCTCGAAATCTGCGGTCTGGTCGACGACGGCGGGAGGATTGCCTGGTCCGGCCGTGATCGCCTTCTTCGGCATCGCCAGTGCCTCGCGAACCACACCGGGACCGCCGGTGACGAGCAGGACGGGGACGTCGGGATGGCCCATCAGGCGCTTGGCGGATTCGAGCGTTGGCTCGGCGATCGCAGTGATGAGATCAGGCGGCCCGCCGGCGGCGATGATCGCCCGGTTGAGGACCTGGATGTTCTCAATCGACACGTCCTTGGCATGCGGGTGGACATTGAATGTCACGGCATTTCCGGCGGAGATCATCGCGATCGAGTTGTTGATCACCGTCGACGTGGGGTTCGTCACCGGCGAGATCGATCCGATCACGCCGTATGGAGCGAACTCGGTGACCATCATGCCTGAATCGCCGGTGACGGCCTGCGGTTCGAGATCCTCCGGGCCGGGGGTGCGCACCGTGACCAGCCGGTTCTTGAGCGTCTTGTCCTCGGCCCGTCCGAGGCCGGTCTCCTCGCGAGCGAGGTACGCCAGCCGTTCACCGTCGGTGAGCATCTTCGAACGCATCGCCTGAACGATGACCTTCCGCTTCTCGAGACCCATGTCTCGATATGCGAGGAACGCCCGTCGGGCAGCGGCGACCGCTTCGTCGATGGTCACGTAGATGCCGTCGCCGAGTTTTGCCGAGAACGCTGCGCTCTCCGCTGCCGCTCGCAGTGAGGGCCCGGTTCGACTCCGACCTTCGACCGCGTCGACGCGGCCGCTGACGCGAGCGATGATCGCTGCGATCTCCTGTTCGGTCAGCACCAAAGCCTCACTTCACGAACACCGTCTCGCCATCGACCTCCCACGTGTCGACGATCCCCATGATCACGGCATCGCAGGGCTTGTCCTTCGTGAGGGCGGTCTGGCGAGC
This sequence comes from Acidimicrobiia bacterium, assembly GCA_048452705.1. GTDB lineage: Bacteria > Actinomycetota > Acidimicrobiia > Spongiisociales > UBA5794 > JAHEEL01. Next base: position 273 of record JBLWQS010000370.1, on the reverse strand, counting down.
CGAGCTGCCCGAGGCATACATGACAACCTCTCCGACGCCCGCGCCGACGGCGTCGACCGCCACGACATAGGTGTTCGTGTCGGTGTTGTCGACGTCGATCTGCCGGACGACGAGGAATGTCATCCCCTCCATGAGGGGTTCTTTGCGACTCGATACCAACGTCCCGGTGACCCTTCCAAGCTGCATCTATCCCACCTCCTGGGTGTGTGGGGCAGTCAGGATCAGCCGAGCTCTTCCTTGGCCTCGTTGGCTCGTCCGAGTGGGAGGATGAGA
>JBLWQS010000369.1:0-1942 GCA_048452705.1 Acidimicrobiia bacterium | reverse complement strand
CCCCCCATACCGCCGCCGGCGTTGAAGAACTCCCACACTTCGGTCGTGCCGAATTGCACGGTCTCTTCCGGGGAGACCTCTGTCATCTGGAACGTGCGGCCGTTGAGTGTCCATGAACCTCGCGCCATCGCAAGAACGATTATCCGTGCTGCGTCAGGGTTGACAGCGTCGTTCACCGAAGCGAATCCGAGATCCGAGAGACGGCCGGGTAGCGGATCGGTCGATGCGGCTTCGCGATCTACGTCGAATGAGGCGATGTTGAATGCAGCCCCATTCGGGATCGACGACGTGGAGCCCGTCATTCCGCCCATCATCTGTGGAGCTTCGAAGGGGAGGCTGACGAGCTTCCTGCTGGTTCCGATCGCGTCAGCTTCGAAGTCGACCCAGAGATCGACGCGCTCGGCTGGTCCGAGGGTCACATACGGTCGCGTTGTGGGCGCTTCAAGCAGTCCCCCGTCGGTAGCCAGGACGACCAACGGCGTGCCGTCGTCCCATCCGAGCTTGTAGATGCGGGCGTTCGATCCGTTGAGAATGCGGAGCCGGTATGACCGGGAGGTGACAGGAAATGCCGCATCGGGACGGCCGTTGACGAGGATCTCGTCACCGAGGAATCCCATCATCTGGTCCATCATCCCGTTCGGCAGATAGACCAAGTCGCCAGCGTCGAAGGTTCGATCCTGGAGGACCATCGGTAGCTCGAACTCACCGCTCGGAAGCGACAGTGCGTCTTCCTCCTCATCTCCGACGAGGAGGAGTCCGGCCATCCCGGCATACACCTGGGGCCCCGTCCGACCGTGAGGGTGCGGGTGATACCAGTACGTGCCCGCCCGGTTCACGACGGTGAATTCGTACTCGTATCGGCCACCTTTGGGGACAGCGAATCTCGGGTGTCCGTCCATGTCTTCCGGCACGTCCAGGCCGTGCCAGTGCACGATCGTCTCTTCGGGAATCTCGTTGTCGAAGACGATCCGGACACGCTGGCCTTGCCTCAGGCGCAGCGTCGGCCCGAGGTAGGAGCCGGCGATCGGCTCGACCACGGCGGCGTCTCCATTGGTGACCTCGGCGACCAGACGCCAGACGTCGGTCTCGATCCCCGGCTGGATCTCGATCCGGTCCGGAATGGCTCGCATGGCGATCTCAACATCGACCGGCCCACCCGTTGCGGGAATCGTGGAACCCGCTGCTAACGATGTTGACGAGGACTCAACGACTCCGGTCTTTGGTACGCATGCAGCGATGACGAGCGCGCCGACAGCACCTCCGGATAGCGTGAGGAACGCGCGGCGAGAGACTTCAGGGGTGGACACGGCGCAACCATAGGCCAGATCGACGAATCGGTGGCACCGAGCGGCACGGCGACTTCACGTTGCGGTCTCCTCTTGCAGCGGTGGGGTGATTGCTCGATGTGAGTGTTCAGCTCTGTTCACGTTGTTCCTCGCTCCAGGTGATTTGCCACTGGATGTCTCGTTCTTGGGGTCCCCACGATGCTTTGATGAATTCGAAGATGGCGGTGATCTCGTCGTCGGTGAGCGTGTCTCCGAACGGCGGCATCCGGCTCTCCGGGAAGTCGCTGCCGTCGCGTGTGATGGTCAGCAGCAATCCGTCGGAGTGGTGCCAAGTGTGTCCGCTGCCGTCGTGGGGTGGCGGTCGGTAGCTTCCGTCGGCATTGCGGGTCTTCCAATCCGGGGCTCCACTGAGGTCGGCCCCGTGGCATGAGGAGCAGTACCGGCCGTAGAGCGCTTCTCCTTCCTCGACTCGGGCGGCATCGAGTTCGGGAGTTGGAGGGACCGACTCCGCAGCAGCCGTGCCGGGGGTCAGCGGTGGGACCAGTGTCGAGCCCGTGTTGGTGCCCGAGGCACAGGCGGATACGACCAGTGCTGCGACAAGGAGCAGCACCGGACTCGCGGATCGTCGATCAATCATCGTCCCATCCTCAGGACAC
>JBLWQS010000368.1:0-1946 GCA_048452705.1 Acidimicrobiia bacterium | reverse complement strand
GGGATACGAACTGCACGAGCGCATCGGGGAGGGGGCCTTCGGCGTGGTGTGGCGTGCCGCCCAGCGGTCGGTGGAACGGGAGGTGGCGATCAAAGTCGTGCGGGCCGAATACTCCAACCGGCCTGGGTTCGTTCTCGGCTTCCAGGCGGAGGCGCTACGGCTCGCCACGCTGCAACATCCTCACATCGTGCCGGTCTTCGACTTCTGGCGGGACCCGGACGGTGCCTACCTCGTCATGCAGTTGATGGCGAATGGAAGTCTCGAAGATGTCGCCGTCGGTGCCTGGGAGACATCCCGTGCGATCCGGGTCATCGAGCAGCTGGGTCTAGCCCTCGCTCATGCCCACCGCGCCGGTATGGTCCACGGCGACCTTCATCCAGGCAACATCCTGTTCGATGGAGAAGGCAACGGCTACCTCGCCGACTTCGGCCTGGCTTCGTTCCTGTCCGGCGGCTCGAGCACACCGCCGGAGAGCTTCGCTGCTCCCGAGCAGTTGCGGGGTGAGCCGCCGGACGCCGCCTCGGACGTGTACTCGTTCGGTCGGCTTGTCTTCCTGCTTCTCGCCGGCACGAATCCGGGAACCGGACCCTTACCCCCTATCGCCACGATCCGTTCCGACGTACCCGGTGCTGTCAATGGAGTGTTGCGACGCGCCACCGATCCGGATCCCTCCCACCGCTACGGAAGCGCCTCGGAGTTCCTCGATGATCTCCACGCCGCTCTCGGTGACCATCGGGCCATCGTTGCCGAGCCGCGCAATCCCTACAAGGGACTGCGGGCCTTTGCCGAAGCGGATGCCCCCGACTTCTTCGGCCGCGACGCTGAGGTGGAGGAACTGCTCATCTCCATCGCGGACCACCGACTCGTTGCCGTGGTGGGCCCTTCGGGATGCGGCAAGTCGAGCCTCGTGCGAGCCGGACTCATTCCGGCCCTCCGTGAAGGCCGGGTCGCGGGATCGGACCGGTGGCTTTCTTGTGAGGCGTACCCGGGAGTCGACCCGTTCGTCGCTCTCGGTGAAGCGTTGCGATCGGTTGCAGTGCAACAGGTACCTGGACCATCCGATCCGCAGTGGCACCCAGATCGGATCGTCACCCTCGTGCACAACGTCCTACCGGCGAAGACCGGCCTCGTCCTCTTCATCGACCAATTCGAGGAACTCTTCACGCTGTGTACCGACGAGGCGGAGCGGATACGGTTCATGGAAGCGCTGCTCGCCCTGCTTGCCGACCCGGAGGGCACAACCAGGCTCGTGATGACACTACGAGCCGACTACTACGGCCTGCCACTTGAGTATCGACCGTTCGGCGACCTCATGCGGGGCGCCGTAGTCGGTCTCACTCCTCCCGGACCTGAGCAGCTGGTACAGGCGATCACCGGACCGGCCGCGGCGGTGGGTCTGACGGTGGAACCGGAGTTGATCGCCGACATCGTGGCCGATACAACCGCGGAACCGGGTGCTCTCCCGCTCATGGAGTACGCGCTGACTCGGCTCTTCGACGAGCAAACTGACGGGCGCCTGACACTCGGGGCGTACCGGACGATGGGCGGTCTCGCCGAAGCCCTGGGAGCCTGGCCGGAGAGTCTGTTCACGGCGCTGGACGAGACGGACCGAACGATCTGCCGGCAGGTGTTCCTCCGGCTGGTGAGTGTGGACGAGAGTGGAGAGAGCGCTCGCCGCCGTGTCCCGCTCCCGGAACTCCACGGCTTCGGATTCCCTCCGGCAGTCGTCGACGACATTCTCGGGCGCTTCGCCGCAGCTCGCCTCCTCACGTTCGACAACGATTCGGTAACCCGTGTCCCGACCGTCGAGATCGCCCACGAAGCGTTGCTGACGCGGTGGCTGCGATTGCGCGAATGGGTGGACGAGTACCGTGAATCGCTGATCATGTATCGGCGCTACCGGACCAACCTCGTCGATTGGGAACGAGCGGACCGGGATCCCGACT
>JBLWQS010000367.1:0-1946 GCA_048452705.1 Acidimicrobiia bacterium | reverse complement strand
CCCCATATGTCCGGGACTTCTTCGATGAGCCACCCGTCTCCGTCGAGGAGTGGATCCAGAGCTGGAAGTATGCCGACGAGATGTACGCGGAGTTACAGCGGAAGGTGTTCCTGGCCGGCTACGACGTGCTCGTCTGTCCAACCGTAGAGAGCACCTCGATCGCAGCCGACTTCGGCCGGCCCGGCTCGGGGGATACCGCCAACCTCAACGACATGCTCGCCGTGGTCATGACCGTCCCGTTCAATGTCCTCGGGAAGCTCCCGGTGCTCAACATGCCCATCGGCATAGCCCCGAGCACCGGAGTCCCGATCGGCATGCAGATCGTCGGCCCGCCGAACGCAGATCCCATCCCGTTCCGACTGGCAGCCGCCCTCGAGGCAGCGAACGGTCCACTTTTCGAGAGGCAACGACCCAGCTTCAGGGAGGGAACGTGAACCCGTGGATCCAGCAATAGTGTTCGCGATCACAGCCTGCGTAGGAGCGCGTGGCCTTGTGGTGTGTTGTCATGTCAGAGGTGCAACACTTTGAGACCCGCGGACATCGTGCTGCGTGGCGCCCCGATTTACACGGTCGATTCCGATCGGCCGTGGGCGCAGGCGATCGCCATCCGAGACGGAATTCTGGCCGGCGTGGGAACCGAACAGGAGATAGCCCGGCATGTGGGTCCCGCCACCCGGGTCGTCGATCTAGCTCCTGATCGTCTCGTACTCCCGGGGTTCATCGACTCCCACAGCCACTACACCCACGGCCCCTTCGATATCGCCGGCATCGACCTCTCGGAATGCGACACGGTGGAAGAGGTGCGAGCCGTCCTTGAAAGCGCGGATCGTGATTTGCCGGTCGTGACCGGGGCAGGTTGGCGGTCGCACGTGTTCCCCAACGGCCCGCACCGCCGCCTGCTCGATGAAATCTTCGGAGATACACCGGCCATCTTGCGCGAGATCAACTTCCACTCGGTATGGGTGAACTCGGCCGCACTGGCAGCGGCCGGTGTAACCCGAGCCACTCCCGATCCGGAGCCCGGTTTCTCAGTTTTCGTCCGCGACGAGGCTGGGGAGGCGACAGGGTGGGTAATGGAGAACGCCGTCACCGCGATCTACGACGCTCTGGTGCCCGAGGACGCCGAGGCGGTGGCACGGGAACTGGATGGATTCCAGGGCCGATACGCCGCAGCCGGATTGACCGGTGTGTTCGACGCCGGCATCTTCGCCGACGAACGAGCGTGCTGGCAGAAACTCGTCGACCTCGACGAGAAGGGTCGACTCAAGCAGCGAGTCGTCGCCGCCAAGGTGGCCAACCAGGACCCTGAGGACGCCGTCTCCCTCCTGGAATCCGCTTCGCGAGACTTCCGGTCAGGCAACGTGACTGTCAATACGCTGAAGATCCTGGTCGACGGTACCCCGGAGGGCCACACCTCGGCCATGCTGGACCCGTACAGTGATAAACCAGACACGAAGGGCCCGCTCGCCTTCCCACCAGAGACAATTCGGGGCTGGGTAGTCGATGCCGACCGGCTCGGATTCGCCTGTCACCTCCATGCGCTCGGAGACAGGGCGGTTCGGGTCGCTCTCGATGCCGTCGAAGCAGCCCGGGTGACCAACGGCGACTCCGGTGTGGTTCACACCATTTGCCATGCCAACCTCATAGATCCGAGCGACCTACCACGCTTCCGGAATCTCGGCGTCGTCTACCAGACTTCGGGCCAGTGGATCGGCGCCGATCCCTTCCATGCCGTCATGGAGTCCCGCCTCGGTGATCGTGCCCATCGCCAGTATCTTCTCCACACTGCAACGGCTGCCGGAATCACCGTGACCCTGGGGGCCGACTTTCCCGCTTCCGGGTACATCTCTACGTATCGGCCGCTGGTGCAGATCGAGTCGGCGGTAACCCGGAGAACGCACGGCAAGCCCGATGCGGCGCAACTACCTCCGGCCAGTGAGGCGCTC
>JBLWQS010000366.1:0-1953 GCA_048452705.1 Acidimicrobiia bacterium | reverse complement strand
GTCGTAGCCCTCGCTCGCCGCCTGTTCAGGGTCGGTCGCACACATGGCCATCGTCGCAGCGAAGTACTTGTAGCCAGCGTGTTCAAGCGCCCGCATCGAAGCAGAGAACTGGGTGATGACGTCGGAGCAACCCCGCCCCTCTTCAAGCATCCCCTGGATCCCGCGGATCTGACCCTCGACGCGGCGCAGCCTCGTCAGGATGTCGTGGACCTCGGTCTCTTCCAGTTGCATGGCACGAGCATATACCCCATGGGGGTATATGGACGCCCCTCGGTGCCTGCTGTTCCGGAATTGTCGGAATTGATATAACCCGACTCAGGTTATGATACTCGTAACGACTCAAACATACGGCTCGCACCGCCGCGAGCCTACGACACGAAGGAGCACCCCCTATGGGACGCGCCGTTGGCATCGACCTCGGAACCACCAACTCTGTCATCTCGACTCTCGAGGGCGGAGAACCCAAGATCATCAGCAACGCAGAGGGGCACCGCACGACCCCTTCGGTCGTGGCATTCGCCAAGAACGGCGAAGTTCTCGTCGGCGACCAGGCCAAGCGTCAGGCGATCACGAACCCGGACCGCACGGTTCGCTCGGTCAAGCGCCACATGGGCACCGACTGGAGCGTTGAGATCGACGGCAAGGGATACAACTCGCAAGAGATCGCAGCTCGCATCCTCATGAAGCTCAAGAGGGACGCTGAAGCCTTCCTCGGCGAGCCGGTCACGGAAGCCGTGATCACCGTCCCGGCCTACTTCGGCGATGCCCAGCGCCAGGCCACCAAGGAAGCCGGCCAGATCGCCGGTCTCGAGGTGCTCCGCATCATCAACGAGCCGACCGCAGCCGCCCTCGCGTACGGACTCGACAAGAGCGAGGACGACCATCTCATCCTTGTCTTCGACCTCGGCGGTGGCACGTTCGACGTGTCGGTCCTCGAGATCGGCGAAGGTGTCTTCGAGGTCAAGTCGACGCACGGCGACACGAAGCTCGGCGGCGACGATTGGGACGACGTGGTGATCGATTGGCTCGTCAGGGGATTCAAGAGTGACAACGGTGTCGATCTCTCGAACGACGCGATGGCGATGACGCGCCTCAAGGAAGCAGCCGAGAAGGCCAAGATCGAGCTGTCCTCTGTCATGGAGACCGAGATCAACCTTCCATTCATCACAGCGACGAACGAGGGACCGATCCACCTCCTCCGCACACTCACCCGCTCGGAGTTCGAGCAGATGACGGATGACCTCGTGCAGCGCACCCGCATGCCCTTCGAAGAGGCGCTCAAGGATGCCGGTGTGACGATGGATGACATCGACGATGTCATCCTTGTCGGCGGATCGACCCGGGCCCCATCGGTCCAGAAGCTCGTCGAAGAGCTCGCGGGCAAGGAGCCCCACAAGGGAGTGAACCCGGATGAGGTCGTTGCCGACGGCGCATCGCTCCAAGCGGGCGTGCTCACCGGTGACGTGAAGGGCATCTTGCTCCTCGACGTCACGCCGCTGACGCTCGGCGTTGAGACCGAGGGCGGTATGTCGACGAAGATGATCGAGCGCAACACGACGATCCCAACTCGCCGTTCCGAGATCTTCACCACGGCGGCCGACAGTCAGCCGGAGGTCGAGATCCACGTCCTCCAGGGCGAGCGCTCTATGGCTAACGACAACAAGAGCCTCGGGCGTTTCAAGCTCCCGGGTATCGCTCCGGCGCCCCGTGGTGTCCCCCAGATCGAGGTGACGTTCGATATCGATGCCAACGGCATCGTCTCCGTGTCGGCAAAGGATCTCGGAACAGGACAGACACAGCAGGTGACGATCACCGGCGGTACGGCGTTGTCCGACGATGACATCGACCAGATGGTCAAGGACGCCGAGGCCCACACCAAGGACGACGCCGAGCGCAAGGAAGCAGTGGAAGCTCGGAACCAGGCCGACCACACGGTGTATCAGATCGACAAGC
>JBLWQS010000365.1:0-1956 GCA_048452705.1 Acidimicrobiia bacterium | reverse complement strand
CAGCCCCGCTCCTCGTCATTGGGGTTGCTACGGGCTTCTTCTCAGCCTCCGCCGACGCCACGATATTGGAGAAGCTGACGGGTCCCTACACAGCCCTGCCGGTGATCGTGTTCTCGTGGTCCCGGCAGACCGATCCTGCATTTCTCAACACGCTCGCACCCGCGGCGATCGTCGTGCTGCTCACCGTGTTGTTCTCCCTCAACGCTGTGGCGATCTACTTTCGGAACAAGTTCGAGAAGAAATGGTGAGCGACATGAACGACACAGCCAAGGCGAGTTTCGGGGTGGGGTCCGTTCCCCCTTCCTCAACACCCGATGCCGGAATCCTCACATCCGATCCGGACAAGAGTCGGGGTGCCGGGCCCGCCACGGCGATCTCCCCGTCCGGGAACGAGGCCGACGACTCTTACCCCGTCATCATCGACGTCGAGAACCTCAACGTCTACTACGGGGACTTCCATGCCGTGAAGGACGTCTCGCTGCCCATCCGACAGAACGAGATAACCGCGCTCATCGGCCCATCCGGATGTGGCAAGTCCACGGTGCTGCGCTGCTTCAATCGGATGAATGACCTCATCGAGACCGCGAGGGTCGAGGGGAAGGTCGAGTATCACGGGGTGGACCTGTACGGGAAGAACGTCGACCCCGTGGAGGTACGCCGTCACATCGGCATGGTGTTCCAGAAGCCGAATCCGTTCCCAAAATCGATCTACGACAACATCTCGTTCGGACCGAAGATCGCCGGATACAAGGACAACATGGATGACCTTGTTGAAGAGACGCTCCACAGAGCCGCCCTGTGGGAAGAGGTCAAGGACAAACTCAATGAGAACGCGTACGCGCTATCCGGCGGACAACAACAGCGGCTCTGCATCGCCAGAGCGATCGCGACGAGTCCCGATGTGTTGTTGATGGACGAGCCGGCGTCGGCGCTCGACCCCATTGCCACGCTCCGGATCGAGGAGCTCATGTACGAGCTCAAGAAGGACTACTCGATCATCATCGTGACGCACAACATGCAACAGGCCGCCCGTGTCAGCGATCGTACGGCGTTCTTCAGCGTCGAGGTTGGCGACACCGGCCAACGGACGGGCAAGCTCGTCGAGTTCAGCCACACGAACCGACTCTTCACCAACCCCGACCAGCAAGAGACCGAGGACTACATCACCGGCCGCTTCGGATAGGAGACACCATGACCACGCTGCACCCGGAGCATGCCCACGAACAGGAGGGCGAGATCGAACTGCGACATCATTTCGACGATGATCTCGACGAGATCCGCCGCGGTCTCGTCGAGATGGCATCACTCGTGGCCGAGAACACCCGGCAAGCCGGTGAGGTCGCCACCGAGAACCGCCTCGATCTCGTCGAGGGCGTGCGGGAAGGGGACAAGACGGTCGATGAACTCTACCGAGCCCTAGAACGCCGTACGTTCGAGATCCTGGCGCTGCAGCAACCCGTTGCAGCCGATCTTCGGTTCCTGGTCGCCGCCACACGAATCCTCTACGAAGTCGAGCGATCGGGCGACCTCGCCGTCAACATCGCGAATCGCGTCGCAGCCCAGAATGGATTCCCACAGGTGGTAGAGGTCCAAGCGCTCCTCCGTCGCCTCGTGATTGAGTCGACGAAGGTGTTCGCTTTGGCCGTCGACGCTATGGCAAACCTCGACCCCGAAATCGGGGTCAACGCGGAGGCATCGGATGACCCTGTTGACGACATCACGGAGCGCTTCTTCGGAACGGTGCACGCTCACAGTGCGGAGTTGGGGCTGGAAGTGGCCGTCGAGCTGTCCCATGTCGGCCGATTCCTCGAAAGGATCGCCGATCACGGAGTGAACATCGCTCAGAACGTGACATACGTCATGACCGGCGCATTCCCCGATGAGGACGAATAGGTAGTCAGTAGGCGCCTTCGGCGCCGTACTGAGTACTGAGTACTCAGTACACGACACGGACCC
>JBLWQS010000364.1:0-1960 GCA_048452705.1 Acidimicrobiia bacterium | reverse complement strand
AGGATACGGCAGCGGAAAGCAGACAACAGACAACAGACAACGAAAATCATCGCTCATCGGCCAACTCTGGCTGTCGTCTGTCAGCTGTTGTCTGTCAGCTGTTGTCTGTCAGCTGTTGGCTCAGACTGCTTCGACGGCCGTGACACCCGGGACGCGGTCTTTCACGATTCTCTCGATGCCTGCGGTGAGCGTCATCGTTGACAGTGGGCAACCGCCGCACGCACCGACGAGTTGGAGCGTGACCTTGCCCTTCGCGGCGCCGAGCAGGACGAGGTCACCGCCATCGGCCTGGAGGGCCGGTCGGATGTACTCCAGCGTCGATTCGAGCAGCGACAGATCGATCTCTCCCGCGCCGTCGAATCCGGTGTCGGATTCGTCCGTCGGGGAGGCGATCTCGATGACGTTCTCTTGCTCATCAGCCATGATCACAAGCTAACCCCGAAAAGTCCGCTACCGGGACGCTTCTCCAGAATCCACCGGGCCTCAGACGCGCTCGATGCTTGCGCCGAGAGCGGTGAGTTTCTCGACGAACCCGTCGTAGCCCCGGTCGGCGTGATGAGCGCCAACGACCGTCGTGGTCCCGTCCGCTCGAAGGCCGGCGATCGTAAGCGCCGCGGCCGCCCTGATGTCACAGCCGTCGACCTCGCAGCCACTCAGTTCGTCGACGCCCCGGATCACGATGTGTTGCCCGTCTGTATGGATGTCCGCTCCCATGCGATTCAGTTCGCCGATGTATCGGAAGCGCGCGTCGTACACGTTCTCCGTGGCGATCGACGTGCCGTCCGCCACGGACAACAGGGCCACCATCTGAGGATGCATGTCGGTGTGATAGCCGGGGAATGGAAGCGTCGCGAAGTCGATCGGGCCGGGTCGGTCTGGTCCCTCGACGGTGATCCAATCGTCCCCCGACGTCACGACCGCTCCGGCATCGGCGAGCTTCGTCATCTCCATGCGGAGGTGTGCAGGAACACAGTCGAGGATCGTGACGTGGCCACGCGTCATGGCTCCGGCGAAGGCGTACGTACCGGCTTCAAGGCGATCGGGAACGACGCGATGATCGGCGGGGTGCAGTTCTCGAACACCGTGGATCTTGATCGTGGACGTCCCTGCGCCCCCGATGTGGGCTCCCATCGCGGTCAGGTAGGTCGCCAGGTCAGTCAGTTCGGGTTCGCGGGCGGCATTCCCGATCGTGGTCGTGCCCTCGGCCAGGACGGAGGCGAGCAGGATGTTCTCGGTGGCTCCCACCGACGGGAACTCGAGGAACACTTCTGCGCCGTGCAATCCATCGGGGGCGGTCGCCCGAAGCACACCGTGTTGGAGGTCGAAGATCGCTCCGAGGTTCTCGAGTCCCCCAAGATGAAGGTCGATCGGTCGTGATCCGAAGTCGTCTCCGCCGGGAAGCGCCACCCTGGCCTCTCCGGTGCGGGCAAGGAGCGTGCCGAGGATCAGGATCGATGCTCGCATCTGTCGGACGAGGTCGAGCGGTGCCTCCGGATTCGGGACCTCCGGGACGTCGACTTCGAGTGTCGTACCGTTCCTCTCGCAGGTCGCTCCGACATGGCGAAGCACGTTGCCCATGATCTCGACATCGAGGATCCGTGGAACGTTCGAGAGGTGGTGGACTCCCGGGGCAAGGAGCGTCGCCACCATGTGCTTCAGCGCAGCGTTCTTCGCTCCGAGCACAGCGACGTCGCCCTCAAGACGAGCGCCGCCGACGACCCGAAGCGATTCGATGCTGGATGGCATGGAGTCAAGGTTAGGGAGAGAGGGGGCAAGCTTTGAGCTTTGAGCTCGAGAGCCGTGCGCACCTCATCGCCACGGTGCGGACTCCCAGAGCCCCCTCCGCCTCCTTCGTCGGCACCTCCCCCACTTCGTGGGAGAGGATCGGACTGTCCCCTCGGCCGAAGGACGGGGGGACGCGGAGCGCAGCGACGCAGGGGGGCTCCTACTCATTGCTCAT
>JBLWQS010000363.1:0-1962 GCA_048452705.1 Acidimicrobiia bacterium | reverse complement strand
AGATCACCGATGTTGCGACCCTCGGCGCGATCGCGTTCGTCGAAGCACTCTCTTCGGCGTTGAGGCGTTCAACGGAGATCTCCGTCGTCGGGGGAGTGGTCGGGGCAGAGGTCGACGGTGTCGTCATTGTGCTGGGTCGCCCGACCGATATGGCGGCGAAAGCGGCGGCGGTCGAGGCACTCATAGCGACGGGGATCGAGCGCGGGAGTCGGATCGACGTCACCGCCGCATCGCGACCAGCGGTCGCTTCACCTCAGTCTCAACTGGAAGGTGAGACGGAGACACTAGAAGAGTCTCAACCATCGGACTAACCTTGTCCCACCTGCGCGGGAGGCCCAGCACATGACTGATTCGAAAATTTCACCACACACCTATCTGGCCGTCATCAAAGTGGTCGGAGTCGGTGGCGGTGGCGTCAATGCCGTGAACCGTATGATCGAGGCTGGCGTCGGTGGCGTTGAGTTCATCGCCGTCAACACGGATGCTCAGGCACTCATCATGTCTGACGCAGATCTCAAGCTCGACATCGGCCGAGATTCGACTCGCGGTCTCGGGGCGGGAGCCAACCCCGAAGTGGGTCGCGAAGCCGCGGACGAGCACCGCGACGAGATCGAAGACGCCCTCACCGGCGCCGACATGGTGTTCATCACCGCGGGTGAAGGCGGAGGAACCGGAACCGGCGCTGCTCCCGTCGTGGCAGAGGTCGCCAAGTCCCTTGGTGCGCTCACGGTCGGCGTCGTCACACGTCCATTCGGATTCGAAGGCCGACGCCGTTCCGTTGCTGCTGAACAAGGCATCCAGACGCTGAAGCAGGCCGTCGATACGCTGATCATCATCCCGAACGAGCGCCTCTTGGAGATCGCCGACGAGACGACTCCCGTGGTCGATGCGTTCCGGATGGCCGATGAGATTCTCACCAACGGCGTGAAGGGGATCACCGACCTCATCACGACACCTGGCCTCATCAACGTCGACTTCGCCGATGTCAAGACGGTGATGTCCGAGGCAGGATCTGCAGTGATGGGGATCGGGCAGTCGACCGGTGATAGCCGGGCACAGCAGGCGGCAGAGAAGGCGATCGCCAGTCCGTTGCTCGAGACGTCGATGGACGGGGCGCGCGGCGTTCTACTGTCGATCGCCGGGCCCCGCGACATGACGCTCCACGAAGTCTCCACGGCCGCATCGATCGTTGCCGATCACTCGGACGAGGAAGCGAACATCATCTTCGGTGCCGTGGTCGACGACTCCCTCGGGGACGACATGCGGGTGACCGTCATCGCAGCGGGCTTCGAGAAAGAGCAATCCAGAAGTGCATTCACTTCCGCTCCGACCGTCGGTACCCCGATCGTGCGAACGAGTTCGGACCCCTTGCTCCGTCACGACGACGGAACCGACGAGATGGAGATCCCGGGTTTCGTCCAGGGATGATCCGACCCGCGGGATTCCGCGGTGCGGCATTCGGTGACGCAGCGTCCGGAAACGGTAGAGACGACGTCGACAAGCGATCGTCAATCTCCCGTGATCTGGGTATCCCGGAAGACTGGGCATTCGTGACGCAAGTGCACGGCGGAGTCGTTCTCAAGGTGGACGAACCGGGTTCAGCCGGCGAAGCCGACGGACTGATCACAGATCGCCCGGGCCTGCCACTCACGATCGCGACCGCGGACTGCATGCCGATCATCGTTGAGGGAGACCGATCGGTCGCGATCCTCCATGCGGGGTGGCGAGGCATCGCATCCGGAATCGTGACTGCAGGCGTCGAAGCCATGAGGGCGCTCGGGGATACGCCCCGGCGGGCAGCGATCGGTCCGTCGATCGGTCCGTGCTGCTACGAAGTGGGCGAGGAAGTCAGAGACGCGATCGGCGACCACACGTCGCGAACGACATTCGCAACTCCGAGCGTTGATCTGTGGTCGGCAGCGGCGGCGCAACTGGCAGACATCGACGTCTGGCGCTCAGACC
>JBLWQS010000362.1:0-1965 GCA_048452705.1 Acidimicrobiia bacterium | reverse complement strand
TCCCACCGAGACAGAAACCGGCCGCCTTCAACCTGGATTCGATATTGGCACAGATGGACGACGCCGGCGGAGGCGGACTGCACTAGCCAAACCGACAACTGGGGTGTCCGACGTGGAGAACGGCACGGTCCTGCCGGAATCCACGCCGGACACCCCGAATCAGCCGCTTGGTGTTTCGGCGGGTGTGGGGTCTCCCGCTGAGGCTCTCCGTTTCGACAGCGCGTAGCGGACACCGGCGACGATGAGATACGAGGTGACCACGGCGACCGCCACCGGGGCGGTCGTCTCAGCGCCGAGGGCGAGAGCGATCGCTGCAATGAATACCATGCTGACGGGTGCCCGCAGGAACGAGCCGGGCACCGCGGCGAGCATGCATGACACGGCGAGTGCGATCGGGATGTCGGGGAATGCGAGGTACACGATGGCGCCTGCTGTGCCGCCCATGAAGATCATTGGGAACACGTTGCCGCCCATGAAGCCCACCTCGAGGCTGAGGGCCATCGCCACCATCTTGGCCACCAGGACGACGATCAGCAGACCAATGCCGAGCGCCGCGGGATCGTCGATGACGACGCCGAGCTGGGACTGGCCAGCACCGATCGTGAGAGGAAGCGCTACGGCGATGAGGCCCACGGTCGCGCCGCCGACGACGCCCAGGATGTACCGGTTCGGCACGAATTTGACAATCCATTTGACGGCGAGGATCACACCAACGAAGACCAGCATCACGAACGCCGACAGGATGCCGAGACCCACGGCGATCGCCATGTCCACGATCTCGAAGTCATACGACGGCACGTCGTAGCTGCCGAGGAACGTCCTCCCGGCCACCGCGTAGAAGATGATGAATCCCACCATTGAGGCGATCAGCTGCGGGATGATCGAAGCCACGTACCGTTCGCGCGGTATAGGTTCGAGCTCCGAGATCAGGAAGGCCCCGAGGATGGGCGACGTGAACGCAGCACCGAACCCACCGGCTATGCCGGTCAGGGTGTAGTCGGGATCAGCTTTGCCCTCCGCCCATCGCCGGCTCGCGATCCACGAGCCCAGACCGCCACCCATGATCACCAGAGCGAATGACGGACCGAGGCTCGCTCCGGCCACGGCGGACACCGCGGCGATGGCGACCCACTGTGGGGCGGTCGTGTGGTCGACCTTGGCTGCCTCGATGATCGCTACGCCGCCGGGAACCTTCTCGGGGACGTGCCACGCCGTGCGAAGAGCGACGACGACGAATCCGCCGAAAGCCACAAGGGGAATCCACCACCACTCACCGGACCATGCAGCGCCATCGCTCTCAGCGAATATCCGATCGATGGCCCAGCCCGTGGCACCCAGGTAGATGAGGCCGAGGACTCCGCCTGCGACACCGAGCAGAACCGCAACACCCAGCAATCGCCGATACCACGGCACATCGAATGGCAGCACAAATCCTCCATTGCCAGCCCACCGGCACCCGCAACTTCGCCGGGGCCTCTCGTAGCCCGAGCTATCGACACCAGCCTAATGCGGCGCGAACCTGGGTACTCGGCGCAGGTGATCACCTGCCGCGTAGTCGACCCGCTCGCCGTCCATCCCCCAGAGGAGTCGCACTCGTTCGGCAGCCGCGAGTTGGTAGAGTTCCGGCTGTGTATGAGGTGCTGATAGCGGCTCTGGGGCCCCTCCGAGGGTTCTGCACTCCCTGGTACGTCGCCGGTGGATGGGCGATCGACCTGTTCGCAGAACGAGTGACGCGAGAACACTCCGACGTTGATCTGATGGTCGCCCGCAGCGACCAAGAAGTGGTGTCCAGACACTTCCGAGACCGGGCACTCGCAAAAGTGATGCCTCATCCGGACGGTCTCGTCGGTCAGGGGACGGTCGAACCATGGGGCGGTGAGCGGCTCGATCTACCGGTGCATCAAGTGTTCGCCGACGATGCCGCCGGGAATCGAATCGAGATCCTTTTCGGCGAAATCGAAGGTG
>JBLWQS010000361.1:0-1977 GCA_048452705.1 Acidimicrobiia bacterium | reverse complement strand
TCCGGGGTCGTGCTACGTCATACGTCGGACGTACTTCTGCCTGTTGTCTCCCCGATCCTCTCCGACCCTGCCGATTTTCGAAGTGCCAGATAATCGGCCCTGGTCGACGTGGATTGGTACGGGTACTGTTAATCCACCATGGATTTCCGAATCCTGGGCCCTCTCGAGGTGTCCGCAGGGGACGGGTCGCTTCAGATTGGCGGACGGAGACAACGCACCGTCTTGGCGGTGCTGCTTCTCAACGCCAATCGCACCACCTCGACCGACGCGATCATCGATGCTGTTTGGGGTGACGACCCCCCGACCACCGCGCGCCGATCGATCCAGGTCTACGTCTCCCGGTTGAAGAAGGTGTTCGGAGACGGGCGGATCGCATCAGTGGATCCCGGCTACCGGCTCCGAGTTGAAGACGGCGAACTTGATGCCGATCGCTTCGCTGATCTCGCTGCTGCCGCTCGTGCGGTTACGGTCGGAGATCCATCGGAGGCGCTGCTCAGGTTCGACGAAGCCCTGGCCCTGTGGCGGGGGCCGGCGATGTCAGATCTCGTCGACGAACCCGGCATTCAGAGCCGGGCGCTGCCATTCGACGAGGAGCGGATGGCGGTGGTTGAGGACCGCTTCGACATTGAACTGGCGCTCGGTCATCACGAGGCTGCCGTGGGTTCGCTCGAGCGGACCATCTCCGAGCACCCGTACCGGGAGCGGTTGTGGGGACAGCTCATGGTTGCGCTCTACCGATCCGGTCGTCAGGCGGACGCCCTCAAGGCGTACAGCCGAGCCAGGGGCGTGCTTGTTGGTGATCTCGGAATCGACCCGTCTGCAGAGCTCAGAGCGCTCGAGGAGCGGATACTCAACCAGGATCCATCGATCGACGAACAACACCCAACCCGGTCCAACCAGCGTGCTCCCGATTCCATCAGGAACCCATACAAGGGGCTTGCTTCGTTCACCGAGAGCGATGCCGATGACTTCTTCGGACGGGATCGTCTGATCGCGACGATCGTTGATCGAGTGGCTGCCGGCCATCGTCTTGTCGCGGTCATCGGGCCGAGCGGCTGTGGGAAATCGAGCCTCGTGAGTGCAGGGGTGATCCCGGCACTCCGACGAGGCCAGTTGGAGAGTGGTGGGCCGCTGCTCGTGATGCGGATGGAACCGGGTGAGCACCCGTTCGAGGCACTCGAGCTTGCGATGGTCGACCCAGGAGGTGCCGGACGCGACGAGCTGCTCGATACGCTCGAAGCCGGCGCGCCGGGGATCGTCGAAGCCATCTGTGGAATGAGCGACCCGGAACAACCCGTTCTGCTCGTCATCGATCAGTTCGAGGATCTCTTCACAGTGACCACGGCGGAGGTTCGCGATCGCTTTCTGACCGCGCTCGGTCAGGTTGCCTCATGTCCGAACCGCCACATCACGGTCGTGCTCGCTCTCAGAGCCGACTTCTACGATCGGCCGCTGCGCTACCCGGCACTTGCAGAGCCGTTGGTCAGAGCCATGGTCACGGTTACGCCCCTCGACGCCGCCGAGTTGCGATCCGCCATCATCGAACCTGCGCGGCGCATCGGTGTGACGGTGGACCCGTTGCTCGTGGAACGGCTCGTCGAAGACGTGCAGCGAGAACCGACCGCGCTTCCCCAACTCCAGTACGTCCTGATGAGGCTGTTCGACGCTCGATCCGGTGCCACCATCACGATGGACGCCTACGAGGCGGAAGGCGGCATACGAGGCATCCTTGCCCGACGAGCCGAAGCCGCCTACCTGGCATTGTCGAGGGGCGAGCGGATCATCGCCCGGCAAGTCTTCTTCCTGCTCGTTGCCGTCGGTGATGCCGGGCCGATCACTCGCCGGCATGCGCCCCTCGACGAGATCACCGCTCTTGGGCCGTCGGCCTCAGAAGTGCTGGACCGCTACGGCGAATACCGGCTGATCGGGTTCGATCGAGATCCGATCTCCCGACGGCCGACGGTCTCCCTCGTCCAT
>JBLWQS010000360.1:0-1979 GCA_048452705.1 Acidimicrobiia bacterium | reverse complement strand
GATCCTTGCGGCGATCCCGCGCGCCAACGAGGCTGGAATTAAATGGGTTGCCCTGATCACGGCGCTCGTGACCTTCGTGCTCGCGATTGTTCTCGCGGTGCGCTTCGACTATGGAAATGCTGCACAGATCCAGTTCGGCACCGACATGACGTGGATCGAGGCGATCAACGCCCGCTACCACATCGGCATCGACGGCATCTCACTGCCGCTCGTCGTGCTGTCCGCGTTCATCACGGTGCTCGTCGTGATCTACTCGTGGAACCACTGGCCCGAGCCGCACAATCCGAAGCTGCTCATGGCGCTCACGATGATCCTCGCCACCGGGATGACCGGGACCTTCGTTGCTCTCGACCTCATCCTGTTCTTCGTGTTCTTCGAGGTCGTGCTGCTCCCGATGTACTTCATGATCGGCATCTGGGGCGATACGAGTATGCGGGTCGTGCCCGTCGTGAACTGGGAGATCGAGTTGCGGCTCTACGCGTCGCTCAAGTTCTTCCTGTTCACGCTGTTCGGCTCGGCGTTCATGCTCCTCGGTTTCCTGGCCCTCTACTTCAAGTCGGGCGACGTTGGAGCGAACACCTTCGACATCCTGCAACTCTCCGAACTGGGGCGTGCCGGTGTCTTCACCGGGGCCTTCGCCTTCTGGGTCTTCGCTGCGATGTTCCTCGGCTTCGCCGTCAAGGTGCCGATGTGGCCGCTGCACACCTGGCTCCCCGACGCACACACCGCGGCGCCGACCATCGGATCGGTCATCCTGGCTGCGATCCTCCTGAAGCTCGGCACCTACGGTTTCATCCGGATCCTGATCCCGATCCTTCCTCAAGAGGCGGAGCGTTGGGCCTGGTTCATCGGTCTTCTCGCCGTGATCGGCATCATCTACGGATCGCTCGCGTGTCTCGCCCAGAGCGACATGAAGCGCCTCATCGCCTACTCGTCGGTTGGACACATGGGTTTCGTGATGCTCGGCGTTGCCACGATGAGCGAGATCGGTATCAACGCAGCGATCATCGGCATGGTCGCCCACGGTGTCATCACCGGCCTCCTGTTCTTCATCGCAGGCTCGATGTCCCACCGCTACCACACGAGGGACATGAACCGCCTCGGCGGCCAGATGATTCTCATGCCGAAGATGGGCGTGATCCTCGGATTCGCAGCTATGGCATCGTTGGGCCTGCCGTCCCTCGCCGGGTTCTGGGGCGAGTTCATGTCGCTGCTCGCATCGTTCAACCCGCTTGAGAGCCTCAGTGTCGGTGTGTTCCGCACGTTCATGGTGATCGCCGCTGTCGGCACCGTCATGACCGCCGGATACATGCTGTGGATGCTGCGCAGTGTCAACTTCGGTGAGCCATCGCCAGAGTGGGCCGACCACGACTTCCACGACATCGACAAGTTCGAGTGGATGGCGTGGGCGCCGCTTGTTGTGATGACGATCGCCATCGGCATCTATCCGAACATCGTGCTCGGTGCCACGAACGATGCTGTTGCCAATCTTGTAGCCAAGGCCTTCGGAGGCTGATGACGTGATCGACTACCACGCGATCCTCCCCGAGATCATCCTGGCGGTGACGGTTCTCGCCGTCCTCGTCACGGATCTCGTGACCCGTGAGAAGTACTACGGGGCGATCGTTGGCATGGTCGGACTGTTCGCTGCGCTCATCCCGATCTTCACGCTGGCGATGTGTGACGACCTCGAGTTCTGCACCGGATCGCTGCCGAGAGAGCTGTTCGGCGGGTCCTACGTCGTCGATCAGTACGCCCTCGTCTTGAAGGGCCTGTTCATCGGAGCGGTCTTCATCGTCCTGCTGCTGTCGATCGCGTACCTCGAGTCCGATCGCTACTACGAGGGTGAGTACTACTTCCTGCTGCTCGCCGCTGCACTCGGTGCCGTCGTGATGGCGTCGTCGAGGGACTTCATCACCATGATCGTCGGCCTCGAACTCGTCTCCGGGCCCGGCTTCCTGCTCGCTGGTTGGCGTAAG
>JBLWQS010000359.1:0-1992 GCA_048452705.1 Acidimicrobiia bacterium | reverse complement strand
GAGCGGGCGATCGCAGCAGTGTCCCGAGTTACGGCCGACCCGGCTGATGCCACGGCGTCGATGATCCCGATGACACCGAACGCTGCGACGACCAGCATCACGAGCATGATCGAGTACTGGAAGAAGCGTCGGATCGAGATGCCCGACCCTTCAGCCGACGACGACCCCTTCTTCGTGACGAGCTTCACGACGAACACGATGATGCCGATGAAGACCGCCAACTGGATCAGGGACATGAGGATTGCGAGTGCAGCTTCCATGAGTCACCCTCCTTCGTGGCAGAACATGTCCATAGGCCAGGGGATTCGGGAGATCACCCACGTCTCTCCGCTACGCGTCATGGTAAGTGTCTCGTCGAACGTGCTCGAGCCGCCTCCGAACGGACCTTCTCCCCACGTCTCGGTGATCACGACGTCGACCCGCGCCTCGCTACCATCGATCTCGGTCTCCGCGATCACCACGCGAGCGCCATCCGGTGTGTAATAGCCGAGCTCGTACGTCGAGCAGTTGGCGAGCAGTTCTTCATCGAGGTAGGAGAGCGCTAGATCCTCGTCTCCGTCGAGGATGGCTCGGTAGTAGCCCTGTGCCGTCCCCTCAGGGGTTCCGGGGTCGAACTCCTCCGGGGGTTGGATGGCGACCACGATCGCGACTGCGATCAGGACGACGGCAACGGCTCCGATGACCACGAGAGCGATCCGGCTGTGTCGATCCATCTTCATGTTTACATCGTCCGTCCGTCAGCGGCAGTTGTCCATAGGGAACTGCCTCGACGGACCGGCGACGGCCGACCGCCTCCCACCATCGTTCGTGCCTGGGGCCAGGATTATCCGTGCTGTAGGTACAAACGACTTGGGGGCTGATCATTTGAAGAGATGGGGCCGATTGGCGGGTATCGAAGGGTCGAAACTCCCTAGCGGTGAACGCGTGGGCGGGGGACACTCGACGGTGTGACGAACGCTATGGCGACGCGCGTGCTCACCCGGCTCAATGGGATACGCCCCGAATCTGGAGAACGCGCCGCACCAACAGGAGGCAGGTCGGTATGTCGGAACGAGTAACCCCCCGAGGATTCGTCGTGCTTGGCGCCGTGCTGATCCAGCTCTGCCTCGGCGCCATCTACGCCTGGTCGGTGTTTACACCCGGACTAAAGGACGACGGATGGTCGAACACGCAGACGCAGATCGTGTTTGCGGTAGGCCTCGCGACGTTCGCGTTGGTCATGATCTTCGCCGGACGCAACCTCGTCAAGTTCGGCCCCCGCTCTCTCGCGATGGCCGGTGGTATCACACTCGGAATCGGCTACATGATCGCCTCGATCGGTGGAGGAACGAACTTCTGGACCGTCCTGCTCGGCGTCGGGCTGATCGGCGGTGCGGGCATCGGCCTCGCATACGTGGTGCCGATCGCCGTCGGCATGCGTTGGTTCCCTGATCACAAGGGAATGATCACCGGACTCGCCGTTGCGGGATTCGGATTTGGCGCGATGGTGTGGGTGAAGGTCGCAGGGTCCTGGGGCAGCCTGATCGAAAACACCAGCCTTGGAACCACGTTCTTCATCTACGGCATCGCATTCATCGTGCTCGTGCTCATCGGATCCATCTGGATGGTGATGCCACCCGACGGATGGCTACCCGCGGGTTTCACGCCACCGGAGACCGCCGGTCAGGGGAGCACGAACTTCACTCCTCGTGAGATGCTTCGCTCACCCCAGTTCCACCTGATCTCGCTGACCTTCATGGTCAGCGCCGGAGCGGGCCTCATGGCAATCGGACTCATGAAGCTCTATCCGGTCGAGGCTCTCACCGAGGCGGGTGTCGGGGACGTCCAGGCCGACGCGATCGCCGGAACGGCCATGGCCGTTTTCTTCAGTCTCGCGAACGGCATCGGGCGGATCGCTTGGGGCACCATGAGTGACAAGCTCGGCCGCAAGCGTTCGGTCGTGATCATGACCGCCAGCCAGGCGGTATTCCTGGCTGCGTTTATCCCCATGGC
>JBLWQS010000358.1:738-1995 GCA_048452705.1 Acidimicrobiia bacterium | reverse complement strand
GCCTGCGATGGATAGGTCTCCCGCGGTGATCACGAGATCGCCATCGATGACCCCCTCGATGCGACCGGAGGTGGCCGCGACGTAGACGTCTTCGTCGATCGGTTCGTCTTCGCTGACGATGAACAGATCGGTCGTCACGACCGAAGGGGCGATCGCGGCGAGCAACGGTGCAAGAGCGAAGAGCAGCGCTACGAAGGTGACGGCGCGATAACGGATCCCCCCGGACCCGAGATCAGAGCGGGAGGGCTTCACGTACGAGGTCGAGCAGCGGCCATGGATTGACACCGAACACGATCGTACTCACGACCACGACCGCAAGGACGAGACGCAGGACTGTGGACGGCTCAAGCGACGCAGCTTCCTCCTCCGGAGACCCGAGGAACATCTTCGCTACGACTCTGAAGTAGACGTACAGACCAACGACCGTCGTGAGGAGCGCCAGGATGACGAGCCACAGATAGCCGGCATCGGCGGCCACGGTGAACACCGTCAGCTTCGAGATGAATCCTGCGGTGAAGGGGATCCCGCCCATCGCGAGCAGCAGGATCAGCATGGCCCAGGCGAGTTCGGGCGAGCGGCGGGACAACCCGGACCAGCCCTCGAGATCGGACTGCCCCGGCGTGGAGCGAGAGACGACGGAGGCGATGGCGAACGTGCCGATCAGCGTCAGCGCGTACATCGAGACGTAGAACCACATGGCGCCGATGCCAGCCTCGCCTGCGACGAACGCCATCATGATGTAGCCGGCGTGGGCAACACCCGAGTAGGCGAGTATCCGCTTGACGTCACTCTGAACCGCGGCAAGGGCCGTTCCGATGATCATGGAAAGGCCAGCGATGATCGCAAGGATCGGGGCCCAGTTGTCGATCTGTGACGGCAGCGCACCGATGAGGATGCGTCCGAGTGCGGCGAATCCGGCAACCTTCACTCCGGCGGCCATGAATCCGACTGCTCCGGTCGGTGCTCCCTGGTAGACGTCTGGCGCCCACTGGTGGAACGGGGCCGCCGAGACCTTGAACGCCAAGCCAACGATCACGAAACCGATCCCGAGCAGCAGGACGCCCGGTTCGCCGATGATCGTGCCCGCGAAGAAGTTCTTCATGCCTCCGGCGCCGTAGAACGACGTCGACCCGGTTGCTGCGAAGAGCAGCGCCGCTCCGTAGACAAAGATCGCAGAAGCGAGGGATCCAAGAAGGAAGTACTTGACCGCGGCCTCATCGGACTTGGCGCGCTCTCTGGTGAATCCCGCGATCACGT
>JBLWQS010000358.1:0-728 GCA_048452705.1 Acidimicrobiia bacterium | reverse complement strand
GTAGAACGAGATCGATGCGGTTTCGAGGCCGAGGAAGAGCATGATGATGTTCGCCGACATCGTCATCATGTGAAGGCCGGCGAATGCAAGAAGGATGAGCGTGACGAGTTCGACACCTCGGGTCTTCACTCGTTTCACGAGACCCCACACGGCACCGAGGCCGAGCAGACCAATCGTGAAGATCACGAAGCCGGCGAACGCCGAGTAGTGGTCCATGACCACCATCGGGATCCGAAGAATTGGTATGTCGCGGGCACTGAAGAAGAGCAGATCGCTGCCCTCCTCGATAAGGGTGTCGACGGCCCGCCACTGCAGCACGGACAGAACGATGGCGATCACGAACGAGAATGCGGCGATGAAGCCCCACTCGCCCCGGGACCGTTCGAGCATGACCCCGACGATGATCACAAGGAGTGCACCGAGAAGCAGGACGACCTCAGGAGCGACGGAGAGGAAGGAAGCGTTGTTCATTCCGAACCCTCCTCATCACCGTGTTCACCGGAGTCATCGTCGTGTCCGGTGCTCTCGATAACGACGTCCTTCGGATCCACGATCTCGTCGATGCGCCCGAATTCCGGAGCCTCGTAGTCCGTCGTCGCCTCGATCCGGTCGAGGATGATCTCGACGGATGGTTCGATGCGGTCCAGGATCGGCTTCGGATAGACACCGATGCCAACGATGATCACGATGAGCGGAACGAGGATCGCGATCTCGCGGAAGTTCAGGTC